>DATAAP010000023.1:0-7972 GCA_036260035.1 Alphaproteobacteria bacterium
GCTGACGACACTGTTCGAGCTGGAAACCCGCGTCGGCGACTGGCGCGCCGCAGCCGACACGCTGGGGCGGGCGCAGCGGAGCAAGGCGATCCCGGCGCCGCAGGCGCAGCGGCATGAGGCGGCGGTGCTGATCGAGCTGTCGCGCGCCGCACTCGCGAATGGTCGCGGGCGCGACGCGCTGCGCGCCGCCGAGCAGGCGCACCGCGCCGATCCCGATCACCTCGCCGCGACGATCTGGCTCGCCGAGCGCTATGTCGAAGCGGACAAGCCACGCGCAGCCGAGCGGATCGTCGAGCAGCAATGGACGCGCCTGCCGCATCCTGACCTGCTCGTCGCCTACCGCCGCGCACGCCCGGTGGCGGAGCCGCTGCAGTGGGTGAAGCAGGTCGAGCGGCTTGTGCGGCTCTCGCCGCTCCACCGCGAAAGCCTGATTGCGCTCGGCGTCGCAAATCTCGACGCGAAGCTGTGGGGCGAGGCGCGCCGGCTTCTTGCCGCGGCCGTCGAAGCAGGACAGGGCGAGCCGAGCGCCGGGCTTTGCCGCCTGATGGCGCGGCTCGAGGAGGAAGAGGGCGTCAATCCGGCTGCAGTGCGGGACTGGCTCGCGCGTGCGGCGGAAGCGCCGCCGGACCCGGCCTGGGTATGCGAGGCCTGCGGTGCCGCGCATGCGCGCTGGCAGGGCAACTGCTCCCGCTGCGGCAGCTTCGACAAGCTCGTCTGGCGTGCGCCTGCGCGCGTGCAGCCCGTGTTAATTAAGGAAGCGGAGCCGCCGCGGGCGCTTCTTGAAGGCGGCAGGTCGGCAGGAGACGATCAGCAGCCCGCGGCGTCGTGACCGCGCATCCGCTTTTCGTCTCAGCGGTAGAGGAACTCCGGCAGCATTAGGGCCATGCCGGGCCAGAGATACATGATCACTAGCAGCAGGATGACGATCAGCATGTACGGCATCATGCCGGCGAAGATCTGGTTGATCGTCACGTGGCTTGGTGCCACGCCCTTCAGGTAGAACGCGGACATGGCAACTGGCGGCGACAGGAAGGCTGCCTGCAGGTTGACGGCGACCATCGTGCCGAACAGGACCGGGTCGACATTGAAGTGCGTCAGCAGCGGGATGAAGATCGGCACGAAGATGACGATGATCTCGGTCCACTCGAGCGGCCAGCCCAGCAGGAAGATGATGAGCTGGGCCATGATCATGAACTGCAGCGGCGTCAGGTCGAGGCCGAGCACCCAACGCTCGATGATCTGCTGGCCGCCGTGAAGCGCGAACACAGCCGAGAACAGCGCGGATCCGACGAATAGCCAGCACACCATCGCGGTGGTCTTCGCCGTGAGGAAGACCGATTCCCTCATCGTGCCGAAAAGCTGACGCGCCGAGGTCAGGTCCCGCACCCACGCAGTTGCGGCGCCAATGAACAAGCCTCCGAGGACGCCGGAGATGATGATGGTCATCGTGTCGCCGCGCATCGAACCGAGCGACGCACCGATGATCATGCCGACCAGGCCGCCCCAAAGCGTAAGCCGGCGGTACTTCTGCATCGCCGCCAGGAACATGGCGCCGATGGAGCCGATGCCTGCGGATTCCGTCGCCGTGGTGATGCCGAACAGGATGGACCCGAGCACGGAAAGCGTGAGCACCGCCAGCGGCAGGACGGATGCCTCGACCATCTTCAGGATTTCGAGCTGCTCTCCGTCCATGCGCCAGTAGTAGAAGCCGAGGATGAGCGCCACGGCGACTGCGAGCCCGGCATACCACGCATAGAACCCTTCGGGCGCGCCGGTCCGCTCTGGCTCATCGGCCGCGACCAGCCCCGGTGACTCCTCCAGGGTCGACTCTTGCTGCCCGGGCTCCTGCAGCCCTTCGCTCTCGCCCAGAGGCTCAGCCTGTTCCTCGTCGTCGGCGTCGCCGACGCGGTCGGCGCCTTGGATGTCCGAGAACTCTATCACCGTCTGCGGTGCCTGACCGGCATCCGGCGCGTTGCGCACGAGCACGAACCACCAGGCCAAGGCAAAGATCGCGATCGTCAGAAGCAGTGGTACGAGGGCCTGGAGGACGTTGGCGACGACAATCCAGTGGTTCACCGGCTTGCCTTCCAGCGTCATACCCTTGGCCATCCCCGGGCGAAACAGCGCGGCGAGCAGCCCCCCGACGATGCGCTTCTGCGGCCCGCGCTCCAGCCCTTTGAGCCAATCGGGGACCGGCGTGTGATACATGTCCTCGGGCAGTTTCGGCGCCAGCTTCGGATTAATCAGCGCCGTGCCGACGATGTAGAGGATGTACATGAACGCCAGGAAGAACCCCGGCAGCATCGCGGCAGCGTAAAGCTTCACGATCGACTGCCCGGCGACTGCGGCATAGACAATGAGCATCACCGAGGGCGGGATGAGGATTCCCAGCGTGCCGCCGGCGGTGATGGCGCCCGACGCGAGGCGCACGTCGTAGCCAGCGTTGAGCATCGGCCGCAGCGCGATCACGCCCATCAGCACGACGACGGCGCCGACGATACCGGATGCCATGCCCCAGAAGGCGCAGACCATCAACGTCGTCACCGCGAGCGAAGCGGGCACGCGTCGGAACGCGAGCTGCACGCTGCGGAACATCTTGTCGACCAGCGCCGCACGCTCGATCAGATATCCCATGAACACGAATAGCGGGATCGAGATCAGCGTGTCGTTCATCATCGCCCCGTAGGTGCGCTGCACCATGAGGTCGAAGATCTGGTTGTTGTACCAGTGGGCCGCCGGATCGTAGAAGGCGGCGAACCCGAACAGCATGCCCATGCCCATCAGCGTGAACGCCGTCGGGAAGCCCATCATGATCGCGGCCACGATCAGGCCGAGCATGGTCAGGCCGAGGATCGGGTCGCTCACTTGCGGTCCTCCGATCGCACGGCCGGCCGGCCGTGATCACCCCGGCCGCGCTGATGGGCGGCCTCATGGATGTAGTGCGCCTGCTCGGCCGCCTGGCGCCGCGACTCCTCGTCGACGTACTCGCTTGCCTGGAGCTGCGTGCCGACGACATCGATCTCCTCGACGTCTTTCAGCCGGGCCGGCCACCTTCCGTCGCGCAGGCAGATGACGCAGCGCACGATCTCGGCCAGTCCTTGGATCAGCACGAGGGCGCCGGCGATGGGTATGACGGTCTTGAAGTGATAAACCGGAGGTCCGTCGGCGGTAACGTTGGAGTGCTCGTTGATGCGCCAGGACAGCTCGGCGAAGTAATAGCCCGCATAGAGCAGGGCGATCATGCCGGGCAGAAAGAAGAGGAAGTAGAGTGTCAGGTCGAGACCGGCCTGCATGCGCGGCCGCATCGAGCCGTAGAGGAAATCACCGCGCACATGCGCGTTCTGGGCAAGCGCGTAGGCGCCGCACATCATGAACAGCGTGCCGTAGAGCATGCTGTTCAGGTCGAAGATCCAGGCGGTCGGCGCGTTCAGGATATAGCGCTTGAACACTTCGACGCCGACGACGAGGGCAAGCGCCACGATCAGCCAGGCAAAGGTCTTCCCTGACCAGGCGCTGAGGCGGTCGACGGCAAGCAGGAAGCCCTGGCGGTTCATCGCGGCGAATAGTCAGGAATCAACACGAATAGTCAAGAATACGCAACTAATGCTGGAACGGATCAAAAAAAAGCGAGACACCGCGCCCGAATGGGGCGGTGTCTCGCGGTATCAGGTGATCAGCCCTTCTTGGTGCCGGCCGGCGCTGCAGCGCGGCGCTGGAAGTAGTGGTTGTACGCCATGCGGCGGTTGACGTTGTTGTCCATATCCCAGGCGACTGCGCGGGCGGCGAAGGCCTTCTGAGACTCGACGATCTCCTTGAAGAGCGGGTTCTCGGCCGCCTTCTTGTCAGCCACCGTATCGTAGATCTCGAGCTGCTTCTGCAGGATCGCATCCGGCGTCTTGTAGAACCGGACACGGTCCTTCGTCTTCATCTCGACATAGTCCTTCGAGTAGCGATCGATCGCCTTCCAGGCGAGGTCCTGTGACGCCGCTTCGACCGCGTTCTCGATGATCGCCTTCATCTTGGCCGGCAACGCGTCGAACTTCGTCTTGTTGAACATGATCTCGAACTGCTCGGCGTTCTGGTGGAAGCTCTGCAGCATGCAGACCTTCGACACGTCCGGGAAGCCGAGGACGCGGTCCGAGGTCATGTTGTTGAACTCGGCGGCGTCGAGCAGGCCGCGATCCATCGCCGGGACGATCTCGCCGCCGGGTAACGCGTTGACGGCCACGCCCATGCCGGTGAACACGTCAATCGAGATACCGACCGTGCGGAACTTGAGGCCGTTCAGGTCCTCGAGCTTCTGCACCGGCTTCTTGAACCAGCCGAGCGGCTGGGTCGCCATCGGGCCGTACGGGAACGACACGACGTTCGCGTTGATCGACTTGTAGAGCTTGTCGAGCAGCTGCTTGCCGCCGCCGTATTTGTGCCAGGCGAGCAGCATATTCGCATCCATGCCGTAGCCCGGGCCCGAGCCCCACAGCGCCAGCGCGGTCTGCTTGCCGTAGTGATAGACGAGCACGCCATGGCCGCCGTCGAGCGTGCCTGAAGACACGGCGTCGAGCAGGCCGAAAGCCGGCACCACGGCGCCGGCCGGAAGCACCTCGATCCGCAGCTCGCCGCCGGTCATGTCGTTGACCTTCTTGGCGAAGTCCTGGGCGTACTCGTGGAAAATGTCCTTCGAGGGCCACGTGCTCTGCCAGCGCATGCTGATCGGGCCCGTCTGGCCACGGCTGACATTCGGCGCGGCGATCGAACCGGCAGCGACGGCGACGCTACCCACCGCCATCGACTTCAGGAAATTGCGCCGTCCTTTTGCGCGCTTGATGCTCTTGTCCGTCATCCGCGTCTCCTCCTCAGGTTGAACTCTCATAAACACCGAGGGGCCGCCGCAAATTCCCCGCGCGGCGGGATTGTTACTTGTTGCAGCCCCGAACGGCCGCCCTCCCAGACGGCCGAGCCCGCGCAAATGTGCCGTATCGACACTAGCGAGTAAAGCCCGAGCCTATGTGCAGAGCACAATGAATTCGCGGAGTTAACGCTAATCGCGGAACAGCTCTGATATATCAGGGCGCGTCAGCGGTATCCCAGCACATCCGGCAGCCACAGAGCGAGGGGCGGCCAGGCGATCACGAGCGCGAGCGCCACGAACATCGCGAGGATCAGCGGGCCGACCCAGCGCACCGTGGACTCGATCGGCACGTTAGCGATCTTGCAGGAGACCATGAGATTGACCGCCATCGGCGGCGTGAACTGGCCGATGGCGATCTTCATAGTCAGGATGACGCCGAACCACACCAGATCCCATTGATAGGTGTTGGCGATCGGCACCAGCAACGGCAGCAGGATCAGAAAGGTCGACACGCCGTCGAGGAACATGCCGATGACGATCAGCATCAGGATCAGGAGGCCGAGAACGCCGTATTCACCGAGCCCCGAATTGACGATGGCCTTCGCGATCGGGTCGACGATGCCGAGCGTGTTCGAGGCCCAGGCGAAGATGCTGGCGAGCGCCACGACGATCAGGATGACGGCGGAGATCTCGCCGGCTTCGACGAGCATGCTGTAGATGTCGCGCACGCCGATCGAGCGGTAGATCACGATCCCGACGAACAGCCCGTAGATCACCGCCATCACGGCAGCCTCGGTCGGCGTGAACCAGCCGCTGCGCATACCGCCGAGGATCAGGACCGGCGCCATCAGGCCCCAGATCGCTTGCTTGAAGCTCTGCCAGATCGGCGGACGCGCCTCGTCCTTCTCCGCGTCGCCGAAGCCGTAATAGCGGCACATCACGATGATCGGCAGGATCAGGGCGAGGCCAGCGAGGATGCCAGGCACGATGCCCGCGGCGAACAGCGCCGGTACGGTCGCCTGCGGTACCAGCACCGAATAGATGATGAAGGCGATCGACGGCGGGATGAGGATGTCGGTCGCCGCGGCGGCACCGATCACGCTCGCGGAGAAGGGCTTGGGGTAGCCGGCGCGGGTCATGCTTGCCATCATCACGCCGCCGACTGCCGCGGCGTTCGCTGGGCCAGAGCCCGAGATGCCGCCCAGGAACATCGCCACCACGACTGTGATCACCGCCAGCGATCCGCGCCCGCGCCCGACCAGCGCCGCGGCGAAATTCACCAGACGCGCGGCGACGCCCGAGCGGTCGAAGATCGCGCCGGCCAGCACGAACATCGGCACGGCGAGAATCGGGTACTTGGCAATGCCCGCATAGACGTTGGTCGGCACCGCGAAAAGGCTCATATCGGCGAGCCAGATGCCGACCACGCCGGCGAGGCCGAGCGCGGGCGCTATCGGCGTGCCGCAGAGCAGCAGCGCGAAGAACAGCGCGAACATAATCGTCGCCGTCATGCGCCGTGCCGCCAGATGCGGACAATGCGGCCGATCGCGCGTGCGGCGATCAGCAGCGACAGAACCGGCAGCCAGACGGTGTAGAGCCACTCGGGCACGCCGAGGCCCGGCGAAGTGGTCTCGTAGCGATAGTCGTCGTAGACCCACAGGGAGCCATAGCCGACCAGCACGGCGAACATGGCCACCGTCGCGGCCATGGAGATCGTCTCGAGGATGCGGCGCGTGCGCAGCCGCGCCATGTCCGCGAAATAGCCGATGCGGATGTGGCGTCCGGCCGCCACCGCGACGGACGTGCCGAACAACGTCGCGATCACCATCAGGCTGATCGAATACTCCTCGGTGAAGGCGAAGGAGACGTTCGTCAGATAGCGCGTCAGCACGTTGCCGAAGGTGATGAGCACCAGCAGCGCCATGGCGGCAGCCATGACGCCTTCCTCGAATTTCAGCGGAAGCCGCGTCTTCGGATTGTCGCGACCGATTGTCGGATCGGGCTCGGCGCTCATCGCCGGGCGCTTGCCTCTGGGCTCAGGTCACGCGGCGCGGCCCTCATCCCTCGCCTTCTCCCGCAAAGTGGAGAAGGAGCCGAGCCGCATCGCGCTCGAAACCCTCTCCCGCTTGCGGGAGAGGTAGGTGAGGGTCGCGCCGCAAGGTCCGGAGTCGGATCTATCGCTTTGCGATCGCGGCCTCGGCTTTCTTGACGAGGTCGGGACCGATCTGCTGCGCCCATTTGTCGAAGACGGGTCGCGTCACCTTGCGGAACGCATCCTGCTCGGCCGGGGTGAGCTTGGTGACGGTAACGCCGAGCCCTTCGATTTCCTTCACCACGCTGGTGTCGGCACCCACCAGGCCCTTGCGCGCGAGCTCGATATTCTCCTTACCGGCCTGCAGTGCTGCCTCGCGAACGATCTTGCGGTCGGCCTCGGACCAGCTCTTCCAGACGTCCGGATTGACAACGAAGATCAGCGGATCGGCGACGTAACCCCACAGGGTCACGTATTTCTGGCCGACCGTGTGTAGCTTCGCGACCGTGAAGATCGTTAGCGGGTTCTCCTGGCCGTCGACAGCGCCGGTCGACAGCGCGGGTTGCGCATCGGCCCAGCTCATCTGCGTCGGGTTGGCGCCGAGCGCGGAGAATGTGTCGTTGAACAGCGGCGAGCCGACCACGCGGAACTTGAGGCCCTTCATGTCGTCCGGCGTCTTGATCGCGCGCTTGGAGTTGGTGACCTCGCGGAAGCCGTTCTCGCCCCAGGCGAGCGGCACGGCGCCGCGCTTCTCGATGATGGAGAAGATCTCCTTGCCGACCTCGCCCTGCGTCAGCGCGTCGATCGCCTTGTAGTCCGGCATCAGGAACGGCAGCGAGAAAAGGTTGAGCTCCTTGATCTGCGGCGACCAGTTGATGGTCGAACCGATCGCCAGGTCGATGGCGCCCTGGCGCAGCGCGGCGAATTCGCGCGTCTGGTCGCCGCCGACGAGCGAGGTGCCCGGATACATCTTGATATTGATGCGGCCCTGCGTGCGTTCGCGCACCAGATCGCCCCAGCGCTCGCCGGCGATGCCCCACGGGAACGGCTTGCCGACCACTGTCGACAGCTTGTACTCCGCCTTGTAGGTC
>DATAAP010000024.1:0-16889 GCA_036260035.1 Alphaproteobacteria bacterium
ACTTTTATTGTTCAAAGAATACCGATTCTTTGCCAGTCTTTCCCTCGGCACGCGAGAGCACGGGGTAACGAAAAGTCGCCTGCAAAGCCCGCCTGAAAGCCTGAGCCAAGGCGCCCGCCCGCGAGGGTTGGCGGCAGGTAAAGCAGACAAACGGTCCTCCGGGGTGGCTGAAGCTTCTTCGGGCCTCACGGCCTTCGGAAGCCAGGTCGCCGGTCCGGTCGAAGCATCTTTCCCGGAAGATGCGGCGGTCGGGCGAAGGTCTGGTCCGTCTCGCGCGCGACGCCCGGACCTGGGCGGCTGGCGATCCCGTCAGGGATGCCGACCGGCCAGCCGTGGAGCGGCACGGGATGTCGCTCCGGTCGGGTCGGACGGCGGTCGTCATGGCGGCGTAAGCCGCGGTGGCGACGGGTCGAACCGGTCGGGAACGGGTGGCGCTGCGGAGCGAGGCTGGGCCGACTCGGGCTCGGGACCGCAAGGTCCCGCCGTTGCGGGAATGGATGACGCCATGTGGCGAGCGGCGTCGTCGGGAACCGCGAAGGCACGCCCGAGCTATCGTGAGGCCGTGGAGCTGTCGGGCTTCGGCTCTTCGCTCCGAGGCGTCAGGCCGTGTCCCGCCCGGACACGTGAAGCGTCGGATTTCGGTCCAGCGCGCCTGACGCCTCATTTCATTTCGGCATTCCTCTGATCAGACGACGGCCGCTTCTGCACAGCCGCGTTCAACGCTATTCTGTCCGCAACGAACGAAGCTTGAGGAGCGCCATGGACGGCACGGTCGCGTCCGCTCGGTTATCGTCGGCACAGATCGAGGCCTACCGCCGCGATGGATTGGTGATTCCGGACTATCGCGTGCCGCCGGAGCAGTTGGCGCGGCTACGCACGGCACTCGACGCCCTGCTCGCAGAGAACACGCATGTGCGACCCGAGCAGCTGATCAGCGCGCATATCGCCCGCGGCGGCGGCGAGAAAACGCGCGGCCAGGATGCGTTTCTGGAATTCGCGCACGATCCGCGCATCCTCGATATGGTCGAGCAGCTCATCGGCGGCGACCTCATCCTTTGGGGCTGCCAAGTGTTCTGCAAGCCGGCCGGCGACGGCTTCGAGGTGCCGTGGCATCAGGATGGCCGCTACTGGCCGATCCGGCCGCTGGCGACCTGCACCGTGTGGGTGGCACTCGATCGTTCCGGTCCCGAGAATGGCTGCATGCGCTACATTCCCGGCAGCCACCGCAACGGCCACCTTTACCGCCATCGCCGCGACACGCGGCCGGATCTTGCTCTCGACCTCGTACTCGAGCAGGGCGAAGCGGATATGGAAACGGCACGCGACGTCGTGCTCGAACCGGGCATGATGTCGCTGCACGACGTCTACCTCGTGCACGGCTCCAACCCCAATCGCTCCGGCAGACGTCGCGCCGGGCTCGCGATCCGCTACATGCCGGCCACCTCGCATTTCGACCGGAGCCTCTACCCGCCGGCCACGAGCTCCAACGGACTGACGGTCGATTTCGCCAACCGGCCGATCTGGCTCGTGCGCGGACAGGACCGCACCGGCCGCAACGACTTCACGATCGGCAAGGCCTGAACGATCAGCGCTCCGCTGGCGCCAAACGGACGATCTCCGCCTTGCCTCGGCGAGTCTTCGCCGCCGAACGCGGACGTGGCGCTGGAAACGGCACGATATCCGCCGACGCCGTCATCGTCTGGAACGCCGCCCACATCTCGGCCGTCGCCTCCCAATAGGCGGCGGCGAGGCGAGCGGCGAGCAGCCACGAGAGCGCCGGCGGCACGAGGAAGATCGGCGGGATCATGCGTGAAAAAAGATGCCGGCGGACAGATCCGCCGGCATCGATGAGGAGGAGGTAGTCATCCCTGCCCCGCCCGGGCGAGGGGTCGGGTCCAGTTGAAGCGACCCTTGATCATTTGCCTGCTAAGGCTCGGTCCAGCACACCTGACGAGGCGATCCGTATCACAGCCGATTCGAGCCGGGCAACCAGATTTTGTGGGCGCGCCGCTCTTTCTACGCGACATGTGGCATCACTGTTTGAGCGCGATCGCCTCGGCCAGCGCTACGGTACGGCGCGCGCTTTCGACGTGGAGCTGCTCCACGAGGGTGCCATCCACCACTGCCACGCCTTGACCCTTCTTCAGCGCCTCGGCATGCGCGGCGATGATGCGGCGAGCGAGATCGACCTCTTCCCTGGTCGGGCCGAATGCCGCATTCGCGCCGGCGATGGTCTTCGGGTGTATCAGAGTCTTGCCGTCGAAGCCGAGCTCGGCGCCCTGCTTGCAAGACGCAACGAATCCCTTGTCGTCGTCGAGATCGAGATGCACGCCGTCGAGGATCGGCAGTCCCGCCGCGCGTGCCGCCAGCACACAGAGCGATAGCGAGGTCAGCACCGGCAGGCGGTCCGGCGTATGCCGCGCGCGGAGGTCCTTGGCGAGGTCCGACGTGCCCATCACGATGCATTTGAGGTGCGGGCTGGAGAAGGCGATGTCCTGCACCCGCAGCACGCCCAGCGGCGTCTCGATCATACACCAGATGCCCATTGCCGACGGCGCACCCGCCGCCGCGAGCCGGAGTGCTGCATCGCGCACTTCCTGCGCCGTCTCCACCTTGGGCAGCAGGATCGCATCGCAGCCGGAGACGGCCGCCGTCTTCAGATCGGCGGCACCCAGCTTCGTGGCAGGATGGTTGATGCGGATGACGCGCTCCGCCTTGTACCCGCCGGCCTTGAGGGCAGCCGTCACCTGCCGGCGCGCATCCTCCTTGCGATCAGGCGCCACGCCGTCCTCGAAATCGAAGATCAGGACATCGGCGTCCAGGCTGCGAGCCTTGTCGAGCGCCCGCTGGTTGGAGCCTGGAACATAGAGCGCGCTACGGCGCGGACGGATCGGCGTTTCCGGCATTCTCCTGTCCCTCATTCCTTTCCCGGCGGCGTCCGCTGCAGCCGCTCGACCGTCGCGCGCAAGGCACGGATCTCGGCCGTCAGTTCATCGAGTTCGCGCCCGATCCTGGCGCGGTCCGCCGCCTCGAGCTCGAGTTCGGCGGCATGGGCAGCATCATCCTCGATTTTGTGCAGCTTTTGCATCGAATCAACGATCAGCGCAATGAACAGATTGAGGACCGTGAACGTCGACATCAGCATGAACGGAACGAAGAAAAGCAGGGCGCCCGCATGGTGGGCCAGAACGTCGCTGACGATGTCCGGCCAGCCCTCCAGGGTCATGACCTGGAACAGCGAGTACATCGAGGCGCCGAGCGTGCCGAACCGCTCCTCGTTGGTCTCACCGAAGAGCTTGGTCGCCATCACCGCGAACACATAGAAGATCAGCATCAGTAGCACGATGATCGATGACAGTCCTGGCAAGGATTTGACGAGCGCCTCGATTACGGAGCGCATCGCCGGAACCGCCGAGATCAGACGGAACGCCCGCAGGATACGGAGCGCCCGCAACACCGAGAGCGCGCCGCTCGATGGCAGCAGCGCGATGCCGACCACCACAAAATCGAAGATGTTCCAGCCATTCGTGAAGAAGCGCGGGCCGTGCGCGACGATCCTCAGCACAAGCTCGCAGACGAATATCCCGAGTATGATGGAATCAAGAAGCAGCAGCGCCTTGCCCCAGGCCGCCATCACCGAGTCCGAGGTCTCGAGTCCGAGCGTGATCGCATTGATGACGATGAGGGCCATAACGGCCCGCTGGAATGGTTCCGCCTCCACGAAGGCCGCCAGGCGGGCGCGTAGCGTGCGAGATGATGTATCGGTCCCGTACATGGATTCCGTTCCGGTGAGCTTGGCCTTTTGCCGGCGCTTCATCTAAGAGTCGTGTATGAACTTAGCAAGCGGACTTCCGCCCGCCTGCGGCCCGCGGCGGATATGAACGTCCTGTCGATCCAATCGGCCGTCGCCTATGGCCATGTCGGCAACAGCGTCGCCGCGTTCGCCTTGCAGCGGCTAGGCCACGAGGTGTGGCCGGTCGATACGGTGCGGTTCTCGAACCATCCCGGCCATGGTGGGTTTCGGGGCACCGTCACCAGCCCTGAGGAGCTCAACGACCTGATCGAGGGCATCGCCGAGCGCGGGTGGCTAGCGAGTGCCGACGCCGTGCTCACGGGCTATCTCGGCTCACCCGCGCAAGGCACCGTTGCGGCGGCCGCGGCAGCCCGGGTCAGGGCCGGCAATCCGGACGCCCTGTGGGCCGTTGACCCCGTCATCGGCGATCACGGCCGGGTGTTCGTGAAGGACGGCATTCCGCAATTCCTACGCAGCACGGCGGTGCCTGCGGCGGACGTGCTGACGCCCAACGCCTTCGAGCTGGAATATCTGACAGGCCTTCCTTGCCAAAGCCTGGGCCAGGCCCTCGTCGCGGCGAAGATGCTGCTTGGCCCTTCGCGAGGGCGGATCGTCGTCGCAACCGGGCTCACCCTCTCCGACCATGATCCAGGCACTCTGACGACACTTGCAGTGCGCGCCGGAGAGGCATGGTCGGTTTCGACGCCAGCGATCGCGCATCCCGCGAACGGCGCCGGCGACTTGTTCGCGGCATTGTTCCTGGGCCGCTTTCTGCCGCAACGCAAGATGGTCGCAGCCCTTGCCTTAGCCACCTCATCCGTCCATGCGATCGTCGCGCGCAGCGCCGCCGCGGGCGCGCGCGAACTGCAGATCATCGCCGCCCAGGACGAGCTTGTCGCACCGCGGCAGCTCTTCGAGGCAATACCGGTTCCGGAAGCAGGTTTGTAATCGGGCCGGCCGCGGGGTAAGAGTGCCGCACTTGCTTCCCGCGCCGTCAAGCACGATCGAGGTTCCGGCTCGCCCGCATGCTCGTCACGCTGTTCGTGAAGGGTTTCGTCATCGGGTTCATCATCGCGGCCCCGGTCGGCCCCATCAACATCATGTGCGTCCGCCGCACGATCGTGCACGGGCGGCTGGCCGGGCTCGTGTCCGGCTGTGGCGCCGCGACGGCGGACACCGTGCTCGGCGCGATCGCGATCTTCGGCCTCGCATTTCTGTCGGAGTTCCTGCTGGGTGAGCGGTTCTGGCTTGCCGTCGGCGGCGCGGTCTTTCTGACGGCGCTTGGGATCCGATCCCTGACCAAGCCGCCGCCGAAGCTGGTATCCGGCCGCGATCCGACGAGTCTCGTCGGCGATTTCACCTCGACCTTCGCGCTGACTCTCAGCAATCCGATCACGATCCTGTCGTTCTTCGGCATCTTTGCCGCATTTGGCGTCCATCCCGACGAGATGATCGGGCCTGACGACTGGGCGACCCTGGTCGGCGTCATGGCGGGCTCGACCTTCTGGTGGCTGATCGTCATCAGCCTCGCCGGCATGTTCCACGGCCGCTTCACAGTGAGCGGGCTGGTCTGGGCGAATCGCATCACCGGCGCCGTCATGCTGGTGTTCGCCGTGGCGGTGCTGTTCGAAGTGGTGCGCCTGTGGAGCGCGGCATGACGCGATGAAAAAGGGCGGGCCTTAGCCCACCCTTCATTCCGAACGAAAGCCGATCAGGCCGCCTTGCGCATGTACCGGTCGATCAGCACCTCGGCGATCTGCACCGCATTGAGCGCGGCACCCTTGCGCAGGTTGTCCGCGACGCACCAGAAGACGAGGCCGTTCTTCACGGTCGGATCGACGCGCAGCCGGCTGACATAGACTTTGTCCTCGCCGGCCGCCTCGTGCGGCGTCACATAGCCCTCGTCGGCGCGGTGGTCGACGACGCTCACACCGGGCGCATCGCGCAGCACGCGCCGGGCATCTGCATCGCTCAGTGGCTTCTCGAACTCGACGAACACGGCTTCGGCGTGGCCGATGAACACCGGCACGCGCACACAGGTCGCGACAACATCGATATCCGGATCGAGGATCTTCCTGGTCTCGACCCGCATCTTCCACTCTTCCTTGGTGAATCCGTCATCCATGAAGACGTCGATGTGCGGGATCACGTTGAACGCGATCTGCTTGGTGAACTTGTTGCGCTCGATCGCCTGGTTCACGTAGACGGCGCGGGTCTGGTTGAACAGCTCGTCCATCGCCTCCTTGCCGGCGCCGGACACCGACTGGTACGTCGAGACGACGACCCGCTTGATACGCGCGGCCTCGTGCAGCGGCTTCAGCGCCACGACCATCTGAATGGTCGAGCAGTTCGGGTTGGCGATGATGTTCTTCTTGGCGTAGCCGGCAATGGCGCCCGGGTTGACCTCGGGCACGACCAACGGCACCTCCGGGTCCATCCGGAAATGAGACGTGTTGTCGATGACCACGCAGCCAACCTTGCCTGCGCGTGGGCTGTGCACGGCAGAAATCTTGGCGCCCGGCGAGGACAGCGCGATGTCCACGCCGCGGAAGTCGAACTTGGCGAGGTCCTGGACCTTGAGCTCGTCGTCCCCGAACGAGACGCGGCGGCCGACGGAGCGTTCGGAGGCAAGCGCGATCACGTCGCTGACGGGGAACTTTCGCTCGGCCAACGTCGACAGCATCTCCCGTCCCACATTGCCTGTCGCGCCGATGACCGCAACTCTGTAGCCCATCGTCTTGAATCCTTGTCAACTTGCCAGCATCTAAGTCTTGCGCCCGCCGGGCGCATCCGACATGAATTACGCTCGCAGGGTTCGGTTTGCAAGGGAACGAATCCGGAAATTCACCTGTATATCTCCCTGCAAAAACACGTATATTCCGTCCGCACCCCAATAAGAAGGACCAGTGGCCGAGATGAAATCCCAATCAGCTGCCAATACTTCGCCTGCCGAAGAAGGATTTCTTTTCTTGCGCCGCTGGCTGGCGCACCCGCTGAAGGTGGGGGCGGTGCTGCCGTCGTCGCCTGCCCTAGCGCGGCTGGTGGCCAAGCAGGTGCCTCTCCGCAACGACCAAGCGGTGGTCGAGCTCGGGGCCGGCACGGGGTCCATCACCAAGGCGCTGCTCGAGCGGGGCGTCTCGCCGGAGCGGCTGTTCGTGATCGAGATCGATGCCGATCTTTGCGCGTTCCTGCGCAAGCAGCTGCCGCAGGTCCAGGTCATCCATGGGGATGCGAGCCGGTTGGCGGAAATGCTGCCCAGCAAGTGGCTGGGCCGCATCTCGACCGTGATCTCGGGCATTCCGATGGTCACGCTGCCGCTGCCACTGCAGCAGCGCTTCATCGACGCTTGGTTCGAAGTCCTGGCGCCCGAAGGCAAGATGCTGCAGTACACCTACTCGCTCGTCTCGCCACTGCCCGAGGCAAAACTGGGCGTCAAGGGACGCCGCAAGGGTCTCGCCGTGCTCAACGTGCCGCCCGCCTGGGTGTGGAGCTACGAGCGCGTGGAAGGACGGCGGCAAGCCGCCTGAACCGCCCGCCAGGAGCCGCTGGATCGCTCCGGCCCAGCAGGGTCGCGCAATCTGCCATTGCTGTTGACACGTTTCGCGACATCGCACCACGATGCCCGAAATTGGCCCATGGCGCAGCACTTGCGCGCCTGGGGCCAGATACAGGAGGCGGCTCTCATGCAGCTTGCGACAAGGGCGCTCACGGTACTCGCCGGATTAGCGATTTCGGCAGTCAGTTTCGGCGCGCTGGCACAAACGCCGCGCGACACGGTCGTGATGGCGAAGCAGATCGACGACATCATCTCGCTAGACCCGGGCGAGGCATTCGAGGCCTCCGGCAGCGAGGCAGTCGCCAATCTCTACGACAAGCTGCTCGAGTACGATCTCAAGGACGTCTCCAAGATCTCGGGCACGCTCGCGCAGAGCTGGAGCGTGGCAAGCGACGGCCGCACCTACACGTTCAAGATCAAGCCAGGCCTGAAATTCCACTCGGGCAATCCGGTAACGGCGGCGGACGCGGCGTGGTCGTTCCAGCGCGCGGTCATCCTCAACAAGTCGCCCGGATTCATCCTCGGGCAGTTCGGCTTCAACAAGGACAATGTCAAGGAGAAGATCCGCGCCGTCGACGCGCAGACTCTGGTGATGGAGACCGACGCAGCCTACGCGCCGACTTTCTTCTATTACTGCCTGACCGCTGCCGTGGCCTCGGTCATCGACTCCAAAGTGGCAATGCAGCACGTTAAGGGCGATGATTTTGCCAATGACTGGCTGAAGACCAATTCGGCCGGTTCTGGCGCCTACCGCCTGCGTTCCTGGCGCGCCAACGAGTCCTACACGATGGACGCGAACGAGAACTGGGTGCATGGCGCGCCGAAGAACAAACGCGTCGTCGTTCGCCACGTGCCCGAGCTCGCGACGCAGCGGCTGCTGCTCGAAAAGGGCGATGTCGACTTCGCGCGCAACCTGTCCAAGGACCAGCTCGACGGGCTCGCCGGCAACCCTAGTGTCGTCCTCGACAAGGGCAACAAGGGCACGATCTATTACATCGGCCTGAACCAGAAGAATCCGATCCTCTCCAAGCCCGAGGTGCGCGAGGCGCTCAAGTGGCTCGTCGACTATGAGGGGCTGGCGAAGACCGTGATGGCCGGCCGCTACGAGCCGCATCAGTCCTTCCTGCCCAAGGGCTATCTAGGTGCCATTGACGACAAGCCCTACCGCCTCGACATCGACAAGGCGAAGGCGCTGCTCGCCAAGGCGGGCTATCCCAACGGCTTCTCTCTGACGATGGATGTGCGCAACACGGCGCCGCAGACCGATATCGCGCAAGCGGTGCAGGCGACCTGGGCCAAGGCGGGCATCAAGCTGGACCTGATCCCTGCCGACGGCCGGCAGGTGCTGACGAAGTACCGCGCCCGTACGCATGACACGACCGTCTATGCGTGGGGCCCGGACTATCCCGACCCGCACACCAACGCCGAGACGTTCGCGATGAACCCGGACAATGCCGACGACGCCAAGTCGAAGACGCTGGCGTGGCGCAATGCGTGGGACATCCCGGAGATGACGAAGGCGATCGCCGCCGCGGTGAAGGAGCAGGATGCCGCGAAGCGCAAGGCGATCTACGAGCAGGTGCAGCGCGAGCACCAGAAGACGTCGCCCTTCATCGTCATGTTCCAGGAGATCGAGATCGCAGCCCGGCGCAAGAACGCGTCGGGCTTCATCATCGGGCCGAGCTACGACAACAACTACTACTACGCGATCGCCAAGAACTGAGTCGTGGCGGCCGGTCGTACGATAGGAGGGAACGGCTCCGGGCGCTCCCTCCTGCATCTCGGCCGCGCCTCCGGTGCGGCCCTGCGGCTCGGCGGCACGGTCATCGTCACGCTGTTCGGACTGCTGCTCGTCACGTTTCTGATCGGCCGCGTCGTGCCGATTGATCCGGTGCTGGCGATCGTCGGCGACCACGCGCCGGCCGATGTCTACGAGCGCGTGCGGCTGGAGCTGGGGCTCGACCGTCCGCTCTGGGAGCAGTTCTACCGGTATGCAGCGAAAGTGCTCCAGGGCGATTTCGGGCGCTCGGTGCTCACCTCAAATCCGGTCCTGACCGACATCGCCCGCTTCTTCCCTGCGACGCTCGAGCTTGCCACGGTCGCGACCTTGATCGGCGTCGCGTTCGGCGTGCCGATGGGCGTCTTCGCCGCCGTCCATCGGGGCCGCATGGTCGACCATGTCGTCCGGGTCGTCGGACTCATCGGCTACTCGGTCCCGGTGTTCTGGCTCGGGCTGATCGGGCTGCTCCTCTTTTATGCCAAGCTCGGCTGGGTTGCTGGCCCTGGGCGTCTCGATGTCGGCTATGACGATCTCGTCGATCCAGTAACTGGCGTGCTGTTGATCGACAGCGCACTGGCCGGCGAGTGGGAGGTTTTCGGCAACGCCTTCCGCCACGTTATCCTGCCGGCGGCGATCCTCGGCTATTTCTCGCTCGCCTATATCAGCCGGATGACGCGCAGCTTCATGCTGGAGCAGCTGCAGCAGGAGTACATCACCACCGCGCGCGTCAAAGGACTCGCTGAGTCGCGCGTGATCTGGCGGCATGCGCTCCGCAACGTAGCCGTGCCGCTCGTGACAGTGATCGCCCTTTCCTACGCCAGCCTGCTCGAAGGCTCTGTCCTGACCGAGACAGTGTTCGCCTGGCCCGGCCTCGGCTCCTACATCACCAACTCGCTGCTCAATGCGGACATGAACGCGGTGCTGGGCGGCACGATTGTCGTCGGCTGCGTGTTCGTCGGCATCAACCTGCTGTCGGACCTGCTCTACAGACTCGTCGACCCGCGCGCCCGATGAACGAGGCCGTTCGACCCGCACTTCCCGCCTGGCGGTCCTGGCTGATGGCCGAGACGCCAGGCTCCGCCCTGCAGGCGCGGCTCGGCCGTGCCTATCTCGGCTGGCGGTCCTTCGCCGCGAACCCGCTCGCCATGGTCGGCCTCGGAATCGTCGTTACGCTGGTGCTCATCGCGATCGCGGCCCCCTTACTCGCGACGCACTCGCCGCTCGCGCAGGACCTATCCAATCGATTGCAGCCGCCAAGCGCGATCCACTGGCTCGGCACCGACGAGCTCGGCCGCGACATCTACTCGCGCATCATCTACGGCGCGCGAATCACGCTGATGATCGTCGGGCTCGTGGCGGTCCTAGTGGCGCCCATCGGCCTGCTGATCGGCACGGTCGCCGGCTATCTGGGCGGCTGGATCGATACCGTGCTGATGCGCGTGACAGACGTCTTCCTCGCCTTCCCGCGCCTCATCCTGGCGCTCGCCTTCGTCGCGGCGCTCGGCCCCGGAATCCAGAATGCGGTCATCGCCATCGCCCTGACCACCTGGCCGCCTTATGCACGCATCGCCCGCGCCGAAACGCTGACGCTGCGCAACACCGATTTCATCAATGCCGCTCGGCTCCAGGGCGCCTCGGCGGTGCGCATCGTCTGGCGCTATGTCGTGCCGCTGTGCCTGTCGTCGGTGATCGTGCGCGTGACCCTCGACATGGCCGGCATCATCTTGACCGCGGCCGGGCTCGGCTTCCTCGGCCTCGGCGCGCAGCCGCCTTCGCCGGAATGGGGTGCAATGATCTCGGCAGGCCGCAAATTCATCCTCGATCAGTGGTGGATTGCGACGATCCCCGGCCTTGCCATCTGCATCGTCAGCCTGGGCTTCAACCTGCTCGGCGATGGCTTGCGCGACGTCCTCGACCCCAAGCAGCGATGAGCGAACCGCTCCTCACTGTAGAGGATCTGCGGGTCCTCTTCCCCGGCCCCCATGGGACGGTCGAAGCGGTGCGCGGCGTGAGCTTCACGGTCGGGCGCGAGAAGCTCGGCATCGTCGGCGAGTCGGGGTCCGGCAAATCGATGACCGGCCGCGCCATCCTCAAGCTCGTCCCTTCGCCCGGCATCGTCACAGCGCGTCGGCTCACTTTCGGCGACGTCGACATCACCGCGGCGGACCAGCGCACGATGCGCGACATCCGTGGCCGTCGTATTTCAATGGTGATGCAGGACCCGAAGTTCTCGCTCAACCCGGTGATGACGGTCGGCAAGCAGATTGCCGAGGCCTATCTCGTCCATGCCGATGCGAGTGCTGCCGCTGCACGCCAACGCGCGTTGGAGCTGCTCGCCGCCGTGCGCATCCGTGACCCCGAGCGCGTCTACGATCTCTATCCGCACGAAGTCTCCGGCGGGATGGGCCAGCGCGTGATGATCGCGATGATGCTCGTTCCCGATCCCGACCTGCTGATCGCCGACGAGCCGACCTCCGCGCTCGACGTGACCGTGCAGATGCAGGTGCTGGCGATCATCGACGACCTCGTCATGAAGCGCGGCATGGGGCTGATCTTCATCAGCCACGACCTGAACCTCGTCGCCTCGTTCTGCGACCGCATCCTGGTCATGTACGGCGGCCGCATCGTCGAGTCCTGCCGCGCCGCTGAGCTGCACCGGGCGCGCCATCCCTACACGCGCGGCCTGCTCGCAGCCCTGCCGCGCTTCGACCGGCCGCCGGCGGAACTGCCGGTGCTGAACCGCGACCCGTCCTGGCTCACCGGACCGGAGGTGCCGGGATGATCGAGATCGACGGTCTCAACGTCGTGTTCGGCACGGGCCCGCGCACCGTTCACGCCGCGCGCAACGTGTCGTGCCACGTCGCGGCCGGCGAGTCATTCGGGCTAGTGGGCGAGTCGGGCTCCGGCAAGTCGACCGTGCTGCGCGCATTGTCTGGGCTCAATCCCGACTGGACCGGCCGGATGACCGTTGCCGGGGAGGCATTGCAGCGGCGTCGGCCGAAATCCTTCCATAAGCGCGTGCAGATGGTCTTCCAGGACCCCTATGCCTCGCTGCACCCGCGCCACACGGTCGACCGCATCCTGCTGGAGCCGCTGCTGATCCACGGGCTCGACGACCGCGAGCAACGCGTGCTGCGCGCCCTCGACGAGGTCGGGCTGGGTCCGCGCTTCCGCTATCGCTTTCCGCACCAGCTGTCGGGCGGACAGCGCCAGCGCGTCGCCATCGCCCGCGCGCTGATCCTCGAGCCGAGCGTGCTGCTGCTCGACGAGCCGACCTCCTCGCTCGACGTATCGATCCAGGCCGAGATCCTGAACCTGCTGTGGCGCCTGCGGCGCGAACGCAAGCTGACCTACGTGCT
The DNA here is from genome assembly GCA_036260035.1 of Alphaproteobacteria bacterium. Classification (GTDB taxonomy): domain Bacteria; phylum Pseudomonadota; class Alphaproteobacteria; order CACIAM-22H2; family CACIAM-22H2; genus DATAAP01. The sequence continues at coordinate 12,489 of DATAAP010000024.1, forward strand.
GGTCAGCCACAATCTCGCGGTCATCGCGCATATGTGCGATCGGCTGGCCGTCATGAACGCCGGCCGCATCGTCGAGGAGCTCGACGTCGCGGCCCTGCGCGCGGGCGCCTTCACGCAGCCCTACACGCGCCAGCTTTTCGAAGCGAGCCGCGGCTACGACCGCGCCGCCGCTGACAAGTTCGTGACGTTCGACTGATCGGGCCACGCATGACAGCACTGTCCATTCGGCGCGCCGCAGCGAGCGACGCTGCCGCTGTCCGCGACCTGACCCGCACCGCCTATGCAAAGTGGTGCGCGGTGATCGGGCGCGAGCCCAAGCCGATGACGGCCGATTACGAGCGCGCCGTGCGCGAGCACCTCGTCGATCTCGCCTTCACGGCCGATCGGCTGGTCGGACTGATCGAGATGATTCCGGGCGCGGAGCACCTGCTAGTCGAGAACGTCGCCGTCTCGCCCGACAGCCAGGGATGCGGCATCGGCACGCGCCTAATGCGCCACGCGGAAGGCGTCGCGATCCAGCTCCGCCTTCCGGTCGTCCGGCTCTACACCAGCAAGCTGTTCGCAGCGAATGTGCGGCTCTACAAAAGCCTCGGATACCGCCTCGACCGCGAGGAAGCGTACAAAGGCGGCATCCTGATCCACATGAGCAAGGCGCTGGGTCGACGCTAGGCGGCGAGCGTATCGAGCTCCTTGATCAACGCGTCGCCCATCTGCGCGGTCGATACTTTGGTCGTGCCAGGCGCGGCGATGTCCGCCGTGCGGATGCCCTTGCGCAGCACGCCCTTGGCTGCCTTCTCGATCAGGTCGGCGTCCTCGGCGAGGTCGAAGGAATAGCGCAGCAGCATCGCGAAGGAGAGCAGCATCGCCAGCGGATTGGCGAGGTCCTTGCCGGCGATGTCCGGCGCCGAGCCGTGGATCGGCTCGTACAGCGCCTTGCGCCGTCCGGTCGCATCGGGAGCGCCCAGCGAGGCGGAGGGCAGCATGCCGAGCGAACCGGTCAGCATCGAGGCGAGGTCCGACAGCATGTCGCCGAACAGGTTGTCGGTGACGATCACGTCGAACTGGCGCGGGTTGCGCACGAGCTGCATCGCGCAGTTATCGGCATACATATGCGAGAGCTGCACGTCCTTGTACTCTGCATGCAGCCTGGTGATCGTCTCGCGCCACAGCACGCCGGTGTGCATGACATTGGCTTTCTCGACCGAGCAGACCTTGTTCTTGCGCTTGCGGGCGAGCTCGAAGGCGACGCGGCCGATGCGCTCGATCTCCGGCGTCGTGTAGACCTGCGTGTCGACGCCGCGCTTGGTGCCGTCCTTCAGCGTCTCGATGCCGCGCGGCTCGCCGAAATAGACGCCGCCGGTCAGCTCGCGCAGGATCAGGATGTCGAGCCCCGCCACGACCTCGCGCTTGAGGGTGGACGCATCCGCAAGCTCCTCGAACACCGTCGCCGGCCGCAGATTGGCGAACAGGCCCATCTCCTTGCGCAGGCGCAGGATGGCGCGCTCCGGCTTCTTGTCGAACGGCACGTTGTCCCACTTCGGATCGCCCACCGCGCCGAACAGCACGGCATCGGTGGACAGCGCGTCCGTCATGACCTTATCGGTAATCGGCGTGTCGTGCTTCTCGAGCGACGCTGCTCCGACCAGCCCTTCCTTGATGTCGAAATGCACGGCGCGGCGTTTGTCGAACCAGTCGACCACGCGGCGCACCTGGCGGGTCACCTCCGGGCCGATTCCGTCCCCCGGCAGCAGCAGCATCTTCTTGTTGGCTGGCATTTCCGTTCCTCGGTCTAGCGCGTAGCGATGTAGGGCCGGCTTAAGACCCGCCGCTACGTGATCGTGGGACTGAGCTTCAGGTATAGAGCCAGGGCTGGCTCTGCTTCTGCTTGGCCTCGAAGGAGTCGATGTGCGGCTTCTTCTCCATCGTCAGGCCGACATCGTCGAGGCCATTCAGCAGACAGTGCTTGCGGAAGGGATCGATGTCGAACTTGATGCAGCCGCCGTCGGGCCCGCGGATCTCCTGCTTCTCGAGGTCGATGGTGAGGGTCGCGTTGGCGCCGCGGCTAGCATCGTCCATCAGCTTGTCGAGGTCTTCCTTCGAAACCTTGATCGGCAGGATGCCGTTCTTGAAGCAGTTGTTGTAGAAGATGTCGGCGAACGATGTCGAGATCACGCAGCGAATGCCGAAATCGAGCAGCGCCCAGGGCGCGTGCTCGCGCGAGGAACCGCAGCCGAAATTGTCGCCGGCAACCAGGATCTGCGCCTTGCGGTAGGCCGGCTTGTTGAGCACGAAATCCGGCTTCTCCTTGCCGTCGGGCGTGTAGCGCATCTCCTCGAATAGCGCCTTGCCGAGGCCGGTGCGCTTGATCGTCTTGAGGTGCAGCTTGGGGATGATCATGTCGGTGTCGACGTTGATCATCGGCAGCGGTGCTGCGACCCCCGTGAGCGTCGTGAACTTCTGCATGCGGTTCCCTCCTAAAAGGCGGTGGCGCGGCGTGCAGTCGCGAGCGGCCGTGAGGCCGTCCTCAGCACCACCGTGCCGGCGAAGATATCGTGAAGCGCCTGATGCCGCGCCGTGAAGGCAGCGATGATGTATGTGATCCCGCTCGAGGCGAACTCCAGGACCTTCATTGCCTGGCGGAACAGCGAGCGCCCGAGCCCGATAGGAGCCCCGCTCAGGTCGGCGACTTTGAGACCGAGCGCCGCCTTTCCCGGTGTTGCCTGCAGCGTCGAAGCCTCGAATGCGGCGAAGTAGACGAACGAGAGCAGGAACCCGAGCCCGCCGGTGAGCCAAGCGCGCAGCAGGTCGCGTCCGTTGCGACCAATGAGGTCCTCGACATGCGTCGTGGACACCGCGCCGTCGCGCGCCGTGATCTTTCCTTCAGCGACCAGATAGATTCGCACCGTGCCATCGGCAAAGACGCGCGTCTGACGGCTGACGACCACCTCACGCGTGCCGCCGTCGTCCTGCCGCTCGCTGGTGCGGCTCGCGACTTCCACATAGCTGTGCACGGGGAACGGGGTCGTCCAGAAGGCCGCGAACACGGGCCCCGCAAAAGCGTTCGCCGCCACAATTATGGCGACCAGAATCGCGGCAATCAGCACCGAATCGACGGCGAGCGCCGCGGCCCGGCGGCCAAACGAGGCATATGCAACGCCGGCGCCCACGCAGCGTTCACATCATCTCGCGCACGTCGGCGAGATGGCCGGTGATCGCGGCTGCCGCCGCCATCTCGGGGCTCATCAGATGCGTGCGCCCGCCGCGGCCCTGGCGGCCCTCGAAATTTCGGTTTGAGGTCGACGCGCAGCGCTCGCCCGGCTCGAGGCGGTCGGCGTTCATGGCAAGGCACATCGAGCAGCCCGGCTCGCGCCATTCGAAGCCGGCCGCAAGGAAGATCTTGTCGAGCCCCTCTTCCTCCGCCTGATGCTTCACCAGGCCGGAACCCGGGACCACCATCGCCTTGACGTGGCCGGCGACCTTCTTGCCATGCGCGACTTTCGCCGCCGCGCGCAAATCCTCGATGCGGGCATTGGTGCACGAGCCAATGAAGACGCGGTCGACCTTCACCTCGGCGAGCTTCGTACCGGGCATCAGCCCCATGTAGTTGAGCGAGCGCTCGATCGCGGCGCGCTTGTCCGGGTCGGCGACGTCGGCGGGATTCGGCACGACGCCGGTGATCGGCAGCACATCCTGCGGCGAGGTGCCCCACGTCACCTGCGGGACAATGTCCTTCGCCTTGAGCGTCACCTCGGTGTCGTACTTGGCGCCCGGATCGGATGGCAGCGTCTTCCAGTAGGCGACCGCGGCCTCCCACGCAGCGCCCTTCGGCGCAAGCGGGCGGCCCTTGAGGTAGGCGAACGTCGTCTCGTCAGGTGCTATCAGGCCGGCGCGCGCACCCGCCTCGATCGACATGTTGCAGACTGTCATGCGGCCCTCCATCGACAGCTTGCGGATCGCGTCGCCCGCATACTCGATGACATGGCCCGTACCTCCGGCGGTGCCGATCTTGCCGATGATGGCGAGGATCAGGTCCTTGGCCGTAACGCCTTTCGGCAGGTCGCCTTCGACCGTGATGCGCATGTTCTTGGCCGGCCGCTGGATCAGCGTCTGCGTCGCCAGCACGTGCTCGACTTCCGAGGTGCCGATGCCAAAGGCGAGCGCGCCGAACGCGCCATGCGTCGCGGTGTGGCTGTCGCCGCAGACGATCGTGGTACCCGGCAGGGTGAAACCCTGCTCAGGCCCGATGATGTGGACGATGCCCTGGCGGATGTCGCTCATGCCGTAATAGGGCACGCCGAAATCGCGGCAGTTCGCTTCCAGCGTCTCGACCTGGATGCGGCTCTCGGGATCCGTGATCCCCTTGCTGCGGTCGGTCGTCGGCACATTGTGGTCGGCGACCGC
>DATAAP010000025.1:0-20470 GCA_036260035.1 Alphaproteobacteria bacterium
GTGATCGGCCGATTCGAGCGCTTCGGCGACGCGCTGCTCGACCAGCAGGATCGTCAGCTTCGAGGCGCGGCGGATTTCCATCAGCCGCTCGAGGATGAAATCGGCGATTGTCGGTGCTAGGCCCATCGACGGCTCGTCGAGCATCAGCAGCTTCGGCGACGAGGCGAGGCCGCGGCCTATCGCGAGCATCTGCTGCTCGCCGCCGGAAAGCGTGCCGGCGAGCTGGTCCTGCCGCTCCTTAAGCACCGGCAGCCAGGTGAAGATTCGCTCGATGTTGTCGTTCCAATTCCTGCGGCCGGCGTCGGTGTAGGCGCCCATCTCCAGGTTCTCCATCACCGTCAGCGACGGGAACACTTGGCGCCCCTCTGGCACATGCGCGATGCCCAGATGCGCGCGGCGGTGCGGCTCGATCGTGTCAAGGTCGGTGTCCTCGAACCGGATCGCGCCTTCCATCAGCTTCACGGTGCCGGAGATGGCCTTGAACAAGGTCGTCTTACCGGCGCCGTTGGGGCCGACGATCGCGACGAACTGACCCTTGTCCACGTCGACGGAGATGCCGTTGAGGACCGGGACCGCGGAGTAGCCCGCGACGACGCGCTCAAGCCGCAGCATGAACGCTCCATTTCCGGCCGAGATAGGCCTCAATGACACGCGGGTTGCGCGTGATCTCCTCGGGCAGCCCCTCGGCCAGCACCGCGCCATGGTCGAGCACGACGAAACGGTCCACCAGACGCACCATCGCATGCATCGTGTGCTCGATGATGACGATGGTGATGCCGCTGCGCGCGAGATCGCGGATCACCGCGACGACCTCGGCTGCTTCGCCCTGCCCGAGGCCGGCCAGCGTCTCGTCGAGCAGCAGGATGCGCGGCTTGCCCGCGAGCGCCCGCGCCAGCTCCATCAGGCGAAGCTGCTTCGTCGTCAACTCGCCGGCGACGCGGTGCGCGATCGGCGTCAGCCCGACACGGGCGATCGCATCGGCGGCGGCCTGACGCGCGTCCTCATCCGTCTTCGCGTGTACATAGGCGCCGATGATCACGTTGTCGGCGATGGACAGGCGCGCAAAGGGGCGCATCACTTGGAAGGTGCGGCCGACTCCTGCGCGGCACAGTTCGTGCGGCTTGCGGCCGACCATGTCCTTGCCACCGAGCAGGATCTGCCCCGCATCCGGCCGGATGAAGCCGTTCAGCAGGTTGAAAGCGGTGGTCTTGCCGGCGCCATTGGGGCCGATGATGCCGAGGATCGTGCCAGCGCGGACCTGGAAGCTGACGTCCTGCACCGCGCGCAAACCGCCGAAGCTCTTCGAGAGGCCGCGGACCTCAAGTAGAACCTCGCCCTCGCGGCGTGGCGCGGCGGCGACCGGCATCTCGGCTCGCGGCGACGGCGCCATGGGACGCGGCGTGCTGACAAGCTTCGGCCAGCGGCGGCGGGCGAAGTCGCGGACCTTCCAGAACACGCCTTCGGGCGCGGCGAGGATGACGATCACAATGGCGACGCCGTAGATGACGCCGTTGATGCCTGGCAGGCGCGCGCCGAAATGCGCCTGCAGCATCTCGCTAAGCGGGATCAGGATCGCCGAGCCGATCACCGGCCCCCATACCGTGCCGACGCCGCCGAACATGGTGACGGTCAGCGCCTGCGCCGACACCAGCATGCCGAAGACGGAGACCGGTGTGACAACCAGCAGCACGACAGCGTAGAAGGCGCCGACCGCGCCGCCGATGGCGCCGCTGAGCGTGATCGCCCGCAGCTTCCAGGCGAGCGTGTCGATGCCGGCCGCCTCCGCGGCCGCTTCGTTCTGCTTGATCGCAATCAGCGCCATGCCGAAGCGCGAGCGCTCGATCAGGCGCGACACGAGCATGATGATCACCAGCAGCCCGAGCGCCAGCAGCGTGTAGATGCGATGGTCGCTGAACTGCATGTACGCCGCCGAGTTCTCGCGCTTCATCGGCAGCGTGACTTCCTGGTAGCCGAGCCACTCGAAGACGTAGTAAAGCGCCAGCGGGTAGGCGAGCATCGCCAGCGCGAAGTAGTGGCTTCGCAGCCGGAAAGTCGGAAATCCGATCAGCAGGCCGGCCAGCCCGCCCAACGCCGCGGCGATCGGGATCAGCACCCAGGGCGACCAATCGAGATAGATCTGCCCCAGCGCCGTGGTGAAGGCGCCGATGCCGAAAAAGGCGGCATGGCCGAAGGAGACCAGGCCGGTATAGCCGCTGAGGATATTCCAGGACAGGCCGAAGCACGCCCAGACCAGCACCAGCGTGAGCATGAGCTGGTAGTAGTTATTGGTGACCGCCAGCGCGATCGCTGCGTAGGCGCCCGCGAATACCAGGATCGCCGCCACGGAGCGGAGTGCCGGTGCCATCACGTCCGCTCCGCCACGCGCCCGAACATGCCCTGCGGGCGCAGGAAGACAATCAGCAGGAACACGACGAAGATCGCCGCATTCTGCAGCTGCGTCGGCAGCACCAGTGTCGAGAGCTGCTGCACTAGGCCGATCGCCATGCCGCCCCAGAACGCGCCGATGATGCTGCCCATGCCGCCCAGCACCACGCCCGCGTACATGACGATGACGTATTCGAGCCCGACATGCGGGTGGAACGGATAGTTCGTGGCCAGCAGGCCGCCGGCGATCGCGGTGACGGCGGCACCGAGGCCGAAGGCGATGCGGTAGGCGTGGTCGACATCGATGCCCATGAAGGTCGCTGCCTCGGCATTGTCGGCCGCGGCGCGCAGCGACTTGCCGAGCCGCGTGCGGTTGATCAGCGCTGCCAGCGCCAGGATCGTCGCCACCGAGATCAGCGCCGAAATGCCGCGCGATTTATTGACGAAGATGCTGACGAAGTCGCCCCAGAGCGGGCCGATCTCCCACGCGCTGCTCGACAGCGGCGTGCGGATCGACACCAGGATCGAGCCAAAGACGATCTGGCCGCCATTCTGCAGGATGAGGGCGACGCCAAGCGTGAGGATGAGCTGCGCGTAGTGCCCCTCGCCCTCGAGCTGCGATGTGCGCACGCCGGTCACGCGCGAGATCAGCACGCGGTGGATCACGTAGCCGAAGGCGAACAGGAAGGGTGCGGCGAGCGCCACGGAAAGGAACGGCCCGAGCGTGCTGCCGAAGGTCGCCTGCACGCCGAATGTGACGAAGATGAAATACGCGGCATACATGCCGAGCATCATGAAATCGCCCTGCGCGAAATTGATAACGCGCATGGTGCCGAAGATGAGCGCGAGCCCGACGCACATCAGCCCATAGATCGCGCCGGCGAGGATCCCCGCCGTGAGTGCCTGGAGAAAGCTCTCCAGCATCATGTCGAAAGTCACGGCGCCACCCGCTCGCGACGTTCGGGCCGCGCAGCACTGGTCCTGCACAGCGCCGCGACCCGCCCAGCGTCGCTGGCCTGTTCGAGGCCGTCGACGAGGCGCTCCATCTCGCGCGCCGTATCGTCGCCCACCACGGCCACAGCCGCGCGGCGGAAGCGCTCGCGCACCTCGATCTCGGTGGCCGGCACGACGTCGTCCAGCTGCCGCGCCATGCGCGATCCATCGTTCAGGACGACTTCAACTTCGGCGCTCTGCCTCGCCGGATAGGCGGACGTGAACTCAGCATCCGCGGCCAGGCTGGTCGCAGCGACGAGGCGGCGGATCTCCGCGCTCTCCGGAATGCGGTAGTTCGCCTCCTCCAGCGCAGCGTTGGCCAGAGCTGCGGCGACGCCGAACTGGATGCTCATCTTGGCTTGCAGCGGCCGCTCGAACGGCCCCTTGAAGTTGCAGCCGGGATAGCGCAGCGCTGCGTCCGACGCGCGAACCGAAACGGACTGAATCTCACGGCGCTGCGCGCCCAGCTCGCGGGCGACCTGCAGCGCCGCCTGGCACGGCGTCTGGGCGTAATTGCAGGCCGGTGCCGGCTTGTTGAAGACGGCGAGGATTTCGGGGCGGTCGCCGGCGAATAGGGCGATCTCGGCGCGCGCCGGCTTGCGGCGGAAGGCGGCGATCAGGCCGGCCTCGCCCTCGATCACGTCCTCCGACGCATGTGCGCCGACTTCCGCGAGTTCCACAGCCGTCACCGCGTTGCGCGCGGCGAAGCCGGGGTGGAAATACATCTCGCCACCTCCGGAATGCGGCCACTGGTTCAGGCCGGACGCCGTGTTCACCGCGAGCGACAGCGCGCGCGTGCAGCCGTCCTCGTCGAGGCCGACCATATATGCGCCGCCGAGCGCGGCACCGATGGGAGAAGCGAGACCAGTCGGGCGGAACAGCCGTGCGATCTCCGCATCGAACAGGGCGGTGCCGATGCGCGCCGCCGCCTCATAACCGATCACCGCGGCGGCCAGAAACCGTGCGCCGCGGACGGGCTCGCGCTGCGCCAGCGCCAGCAACGCCGGCCACACCACGACGCCATGATGGCCGATGCTGGGAACATGCATGTCCTCGCGCACCAGGCCGTGCCCCGTCGTCGCGTTCGCGAAGGCTGCATCGGCGGGATGGGCGAGGATGTTTGTGCCGATCACCTGCGCGCCGCGACCCGCCGGCCGCGTGACCGCGACGGCCTGCCGGCTGGTCTCGAGGTCGCGCGATTCGAAGACGCAGCACAGATAGTCGAGCAGGCAGATCTTCGCCTTGCGCGCGACAGCCTCGGGCAGCGGCTGCGGCGCGAAGGCAAGCGCCTGACGTGCCAGCCGGCGTGCCGTGCTGGGTGCGCCTGTCTTCACCCGCGGATCTCCACGCCGGCCCACTCTTCGACCACGCGCGCGATCGAGGTGAAATCGGAGGTCGGACCAAATTTGGCGTTGGTGATCGCCAGCATCTCGCGCACTGCAGCGCCGACAACCATCGGCACGCCGAGCGCCTCGGCCTCGTCGACGCAGAGCCGCACGTCCTTGTAGGAGAGGCCGGTGGCGAAGCCGAAATCGAAGCTGCGCGTCAGCACCGATTTCGGAAATTTGTCCTGCGTCGCGCTGTTGCGGCCGCTGCTGACATTGATGATGTCAATCATCACCTTCGGATCGAGTCCGGCCTTGACCCCCATCGCGATCGCCTCGGACGATACGACCAGCGCCGCCGCGGCGAGTAGGTTGTTGGCAAGCTTGGCCGTTTGCGCGAGTCCGGGCTTCTCGCCGGTGAAGAAGAGCTTGCCGAACGTCTTCAGGATCGGCTCGACCGTTTGATAGGTCGGCTTCGGACAGGAGACCATCACGGCCAGCGTGCCGCCCTGTGCGCCGGCAATGCCACCACTGACCGGCGCGTCGACCCAGCCGATGTTCCGTGCCAATAGACCCTGCGCCACTGTCTTTGCCATGCCGGGGCCCGTGGTCGACAGGTCGATCACAGTGCGCACGGCATTCCCGTGCACGATCCCTTTATCACCCAGCGCGACGGTCTGGACGATCGGCGGCGTGGGCAGGCTCATCAGCACGATCTCGGCTGCGCTTGCGACCTCGGCTGCCGAACCGGCCGCCTTGGCGCCCCGCGCAACCAGCGGCTTCATCGCCGCCGGATCGGTATCGAACACGCACAGCGCGTGCCCGGCGTCGATAAGCCGCGACGACATCGGCCCGCCCATGCGCCCAAGACCAATGAATCCGAGGACTTGCCCGGCCATACGCGTTCCTCCCTGGCGGCACCGCAGCCGTTCGACTCCGGCGTTCTGTTCTCGAAAAATTATATCGCGCGTCGCGCGCCGCGGGATTGCCGCGGCCGGCATAACAGTAATAGCGATCGCGTCGGCACCTGCCGGTGGCGGTCGCGGCGGCGTTCGCTTACGCTTGGCGGTCAGCCGATCCCATAGGGGGAGCCATGACCCTTCCGCAATACGAAGTCTACGCTATCCGCTACGCCACGCGCGAGGCGCGGCGGCCGGACCATTTCATCGGCGGCGATCCGCACGACGCGCCGATGGCGATGGACTACTTCACCTGGGTCGTCACCGGCGCCGGCCGCACCTACGTCGTCGACACAGGCTTCACGGCGGACGTGGCGAAGCAGCGCAAGCGCACGCATTTGCGCTGCCCGGCGGAGACGTTGAACCTGCTCGGTATCGCGCCCGCTGCAGTGAAGGATGTGATCCTCACGCATCTTCACTACGACCATGTTGGCAACTTCCACAAATTCCCGGCGGCGCAATTCCACCTGCAGGACCGCGAGATGAGCTACGCGACCGGCCGCCATATGGCCTACGCATTCTTCGGCCACAGCTTCGAGCCGGAGGACATCGTCGGCATGGTGCGGCTGAATTTCGGCGGCCGCGTCGCCTTCCACGATGGCGACGAGGAGCTCGCACCCGGCATCTCGCTGCATTTCACCGGCGGCCACACCGCGGGCCTGCAGGTCGTCCGCGTGCACACGCGGCGCGGCTGGATGGTGCTCGCTTCCGACGCCAGCCACTATTACGAGCACATCCGGTCCAACCGCCTGTTCACGACCGCCTACCGCCTCGACGACATGATCCAGGCGTTTCGTAAGGTCGAGCGGCTGGCGGACTCGCCCGATCACATCATTCCCGGCCACGACCCGCTGGTGATGCAGCTCTACGAGGCGCCCACGGCGGCGATGCAGGGCGTGATCGTGCGGCTCGATTCAACGCCGAAGAAGATGGAGCAGAAGCCGGCGCTGCAAGCCGTGTCGGCATGAGGCGCGCGGCGCGGCGCCGTCCGGCGTAACGGACTACACGCGCGAGGCCGGGCGCCGCTCCTTGCGCTTCGGTGGCAGCGACTCCGAGCGGACGCCGCTGGACAGGATGTGGCCGACGATCAGCGGATTGACGTCAGCGGGATGCGTGAGCGGCGACATGTGGCCCGCATCGCGCACAGTGCGGTGCCGCGCGCGCGGCAACGTGTCGGCCAGCAGCCGGGCGATCATCCGCGACGGGCCCGGCGAGCGCGTGCCGCACAGGATCAGGGTGGGCACGTCGACCTCCGCATACGCGGCGAGCGGTGTCTGCTCCTCGATCAGGCTCCAGAAGTGATGCGCGATGTGGACCGAGAGGTCCGCGAAGTGCGCCTTCTTGCTCTCGGAGAGGCTCTCCCAGCTTCCCGGCCCACCCCAATAGTCAATGAAAGTCGCCATGCCGCCGCGATAGTCGCCGCACAACACACCGCGGTTGACCGCCTCGGCGATGCCGCGGATCTCGTCCAGAAGAGACGCATGCGCGGCGTCCGCCGTGCGCAGGATGTGAAAGCAGCTCGGCTCGATCAGGGTCAGCGAGCGCAAGCGCTCGGGAAAGCACAGGGCGAACTTCAGCGCGACGGCGCCGCCATAGGAATGGCCGACCAGGTGGAACCGCGCGCTTCCGGAATAGGCTTCGCCGATCGCCGCGGCCTCTTCGGCGAGGCTCAGCGGGCCTTCGCCATGCCAGCGGCTGCGATCGCCGTGGCCGCGCAGGTCGAGCGGGATCGACTCGAAGCCGTCGAGCTGCTCGACCAGGGGCTTCCATTGCCGGGACGAGCCCGCCGAGCAGGGTACGAGGACGACGGGTTCCGCGCGCGCCGCATCAGCTGCCGGATGACTCATGATTCCCCTGAATGCGTCGTAAGCCAACATGGAGGTCTCCTCTCGCCGTCAGGCATTCGTGAACAGCGGGTCAGCGCAGGAAAGGGATGATCATTGCCACGCGCTGCCGGTACTCGCGGTACTGCTCGCCGAAGGCATCGATCAGGTCGCGCTCCTCGAGTCCGATCGCTATGAGGATGTAGGCGGTCGTGACCACGGCGAACATCAAATGACCAAGCGTCATCGTCGGCGCCGCCCAGAAGGCGATCAGGAAGCCCAGATAGAGCGGGTGGCGCACGACGTTGTAGAGCGATGGCGTCCGGAACTCCGGCGGAGGCAGCGGCCGCCTACGGAGGTTCGCGAAGACCTGGCGCAATCCGAACAGCTCGAAATGGTTGATCAGCAGCGTGCTGATCAGCACGAGGCCCCAGCCGAGCAACGAGAGACCGAGGATCGCCTGCGCAAGGACGGGGTTGCCGACCTGCCACACGACCATCGGAATTGGCCGCCACTGCCAGAACAGCAGGATGAGCACGAGGCTGGCGAGCAGCACATAGACGCTGCGCTCCACCGCGGGCGATACGATCTGCGTCCACCAGCGCTTGAACCCTTTGCGGGCCATGATGCTGTGCTGGAAGGCGAATAGGGTAAGCAGCAGGAGGTTCACCGCCACCGCTTCGTCGATGCGGACCTCGGGGCCGGTGTCGATATCCTTGGGCACAACGATGCCGCTCACGAAGCCGATTGCATAAAGGAACGTGCCAAAGAACACGGCATAACACGCCAGTCCGAATAGCAGAGCGATGATCCTGCCCATCCCAACCTCCTGAATTTCAAGATCGCAGCCGCGACGCTCGGAAGGTTCCGACGCGTCGGCTCGAAGCGCGGGGATCTTGCGAATGCCATGCCGATTTGGCAACTCCAACATTGTTTCATTCGGATGTCTGCGAGGCACGCCACAGGCCGCGTCCGCTGCGCTCATGGTTACTGCTGCATAAGAACTGCGTGCGGATCGAATAAAAGAAGCTTATGCGCGTTCTGATCCGCCCCGGATTTTTTGTCACCGTAGCCTCTGCGCGAAAGAGGCAACGGTGACCACGCGCTACCTTCAACGCGGCGGTCGGAACCGAATCACAAATTGTTGAACGAAGCGCCGGCGGTATATGCGTGCCTCACACGCGCAACTCCGCACACCACGCAGTCTCCCGCAGCGACCGCACCGGCTGTGAGGCGTCTCACACGGTAGCGGCAGCGCACGATCTAGCATCCGGTCACGCACAGCCGACCGGGCGCCCGTGAATGGCACTTAGAGGAGCTACCTAGTGATGACATCACGCGTTGCGCGAATGGTCGCAGCGGCCGCATGCCTAGCTGCCGCGGTGCTGTTGCCACAGATCGCCTCGGCGCAGTCGGCCGAGCGTCGTGCACGGATCTCGACGCTGTGGCCCAGTCCGGCGGAGGTCGTCGCATCCTATGTCGCAGCCCTGGACGAAGGGCTCTCCGCACGCGGCTGGACCGTCGAGAAGGCAGACCTTATTCACTATTTCACCGACGGGCGGCCCGAGTCGCTGGCGCGCGTCGCCGGACAGATTGCGGCGACTCGTCCTGACGCGATCTGGACGCCCACCAACACCGGCGCAGTCGCCCTGCAGCGCATCACCAAGTCGATTCCGGTGGTCGTCGGCCTCTCGCACGATCCGGTCGGAGTCGGGCTGGTTGCGAGTCTGGCTCGTCCGGGCGGGAACATCACGGGCATGACCGCGCCTGCATCCGATACCATGGCGACGCGCATCGAGATCCTGAAGGAAGTCGAACCGGAGGCTCACGCGATTGCCGTTCTGTACAGCAGCCACTATCCGGACAACCGCGCCTATCTCGCCGAGCTGCGGCGCGCGGCGGACCGCTTCGGCCTGGCGGTGGAGGGGATCGCCTTACGCGGCATCACCGAGTTCGACGCCGACAAGATTGCGGCGCGTTCGCGCGGCGCGCAGGCGCTCATCGTCCTGGGCGACAACATCACCTTCCCGCTGCGTCAGCAGATTGCCGCCGCGGCGATCAGAAGCGGCCTGACCACGATAGCGGCGGCCAAGGAATACTGCCTGTCAGGGATGCTGCTTTGCTACGGTTACAGCCTGGAGGGGCAGTTCAGACAGTCTGCCGACTATGTGGATCGCATCCTACGCGGCGCCGATCCTGCGGCGCTGCCCGTGCAGCAGCCGGCCGTCTATGGGCTGACAGTCAACCTCGGCACGGCGAAGGCGCTGCGTCTGGACATGCCAGCAGCCATGATCGCCCGTGCCGATGAGGTGATCGAGTAAAGCCGCGCGACTCTCCTTCTGACCGAAAATGTAGTTGTGGCGCACCGCCCGCGCCTGGACTATTCCGGTGAGGCGTTCTGAGGAGGAGAGGCCGATGTCCGTGCATGAGCGGCGCGCCGCGGCGGTGGCGCAGACGATGGATGCGATCAGGCGGATCGAGGCGGCGAAAGGCGTCACGCCGGCCGCGCTTGAAGACATCAAGACCGAGCTGATCCAGCTCGCCTCCCGCACCGAGCTGTTCCCGCGCGCGCATTTCCCCGTGCCGGCCGGCAGCCACGGCATGGTTTACCGCCTGTCCGAAGACGCCGATCTTCGCTTTGCGCTCTACGCCTCGGCCGGCGTGCCAGGCAAGGCGCAGCCGCCGCACAACCACACAACCTGGGCATCGATCGCCGGCGTCTATGGCGACGAGCACAACGTCTTCTACGAGCGCATCGACAACCGAGACACGCCCGGCCAAGGCCGGCTCCGCCGCACCGGCGAGCAGACTGTGCGGCGCGGCAATGCCGTGGCCTTCATGCCGGACGACTTCCACACGATCGAGGTCCTGGGCACCGAGCCGTCGCTGCATCTGCATGTCTACGGCCGCAGCCTCGAGGACCTGCCAGGGCGCATCGCCTTCGCCGCATCCGACGGCGGCCCCTACCGGGTATTCCCGGCGAATCCCAACATCGTGACCCCGGTCGTGCCGCCGCAGGAACTGAAGTCGATGCTCAGTGACGGCGAGGAGCTCGCGCTGCTCGATGTGCGCGAGGAAGGCGTCTTCTCCAAGAGCCATCTGCTGTTCGCGGTGCCCTGCCCCTTGAGCCGGCTGGAACAGCGCATTACAGCGCTGGTGCCGCGGCGCACGACGCGCATCGTGCTGTGCGATGCCGGCAGCGGGTTGGCGCTGCGGGCGGCCAAGAAGCTGATGCATTTCGGCTACCGCAACCTGTCGATCCTCGAAGGCGGCATCGACGGCTGGAAGGCCGCCGGCTACGAGCTGTTCAGCGGCGTGCACGTGCCGAGCAAGGCATTCGGCGAGTTCGTGGAGCACGATGCCGGCACGCCGCATCTCTCCGCCGAGCAGCTGAAGGCCAAGCTCGACCGCGGCGAGGACATCGTGATCCTCGACAGCCGACCTATGACCGAGTACCGCCGCATGAACATCCCCGGCGGCATCGACTGCCCCGGCGCCGAGCTCGTCTACCGCTTCTTCGAGACGGTGCGCTCGCCGGATACGCTGGTGGTGGTCAACTGCGCCGGGCGCACGCGCAGCATCATCGGCGCGCAGTCGCTAATCAACGCCGGCGTGCCCAACAAGGTGATGGCGCTGAAGGACGGCACGATGGGCTGGGTGCTCGCCGGGTACCAGCTCGAGACGGGACAAACGCGCCATGCGCCAGCGCCCAGCGCCGAAGCGCGCGCTAAGGCGCAGGCGGCGGCGAAGCGCTGGGCCGATCGTGCTGGCGTCCGCGTCATCGATCGCGCACGGCTCGCGCAGCTCGCTGCGGAACAGAACCGGAGCCTTTACCTCCTCGACGTGCGTAGCCCGGAGGAGTTCGCGGCCGGGCATCTGCCGGGCACGCGCTCGGCGCCAGGAGGCCAGCTCGTGCAGTCGACCGACCAGTATGTCGGCACGCGCAACGCACGGCTGGTGCTGATCGATGATGATGGTGTGCGAGCGCGCATGACCGCATCGTGGCTGGTCCAGATGGGCTGGAGCGACGTTTTTGTGCTCGACAGCGCATTCGGGGGACAGGCGCTCGAAAAAGGGCCGGAACGCGACGAGGCGTTGGGGATCGAGAACGCGAAGCCGCCGACGATCACGGTCGCGGCGCTGAAGGAAGCGCTCGACCGCGACGACGTCGCCGTGGTCGATCTCGAGACCAGCCTGCGCTATCGCGACGGCCATATTCCCGGGGCGTGGTGGGCCGTCCGCTCCCGGCTCGCGGATGCGCTGGCGAAGCTGCCGAAAAAGCCGCTTGTCTTTACTTCGCCAGACGGCGTGCTGGCGCGGCTCGCCGCGAGCGAAGCCGGCAGTGTGAATGGCGCGCCGGCAAAGGCGCTCGCTGGCGGCACGAATGCGTGGCGCGAGGCGGGCCTGCCGCTCGCGAAGGGCACCGAGCGGCTGGCCGATGCGCCTGACGACGTCTGGTACAAGCCCTACGACCACGGCACCATGGTTGCCGACGCGATGAAAGCCTACCTCACCTGGGAGGTTGGCCTGGTGCCGCAGATCGAGCGCGACGGCGACGCGAAGTTCAAGGTGCTGGCTCCCGCCTCAGCGTAGGAACGCGAAGGCGACGGACGCGACGAGCAGCAGCGCCATCGCTATGTTGATAGCGCGGTTCGTCGCGGGGTCGCGGAACCAGCGCGTCAGCGCCGATCCGAGAAGCAGCCACGCCACGGCAACCGCAAGGACCATGGCAAATAGGACCAGCATCTTGAGACCGACGTCGAGCAGCGGCCGGTCCACTGCAAGCG
The DNA here is from genome assembly GCA_036260035.1 of Alphaproteobacteria bacterium. Lineage (GTDB taxonomy): Bacteria > Pseudomonadota > Alphaproteobacteria > CACIAM-22H2 > CACIAM-22H2 > DATAAP01. Next base: position 12,273 of record DATAAP010000025.1, read on the forward strand.
TGAAGCCGGAATAGAGCGCCGACATCGCCGCGTAGGACTTCGGATTGCCGATGCCGAGGAAGAGCCCGGCGCCGAAGGACGGCGGGCGCGCCGCTTGGTTTTTTGCCAGCGGCGGCGCCGTTGCGATCTTCCAAGCGAGATAGGCCATGTAGGCGGCGGCGAGGATCTGCACGGCGGGCCCGAGCGCCGGCTGTGCGAGGATTAGCCCCGTCAGGCCGGATGCCGTGAGCAGCATGACCGCCTGCACGCCGACGATGATGCCGGCCGCGAGCCCAAGGCCGCGACGCAGGCCGAACGCGGCACCGGCGGCGGCGAGGCCGAAATTCGCCGGACCAGGGCTGCCCGTCAGCGCGAGGCCGGCGAGCACGAAACCCGGCAGATCGTTCACCACGGCCTCCCTCGCGCCGCCGCGACGGAATTGGTATCGGTAGACATGGCCTCAACGATGCACCGCGCCGGCAGATCAGGTCTTGAACGTTCGTGCGCGCAGCCGCACGACTGGTTCAGAATCGATGCCTCGCGGGCGGGCTTCGAGCGGGCCGAGGTCTGCCTCGCCACGCGCGGCTTCGCACCGCACCGGCACGACACCTACACGATCGGCATCACGCTGCACGGCGTGCAACGGTTCGAATATCGGGGGGCGCAAGCACATAGCGAGCCCGGGCAGGCCTTCGTCCTGCACCCGGATGAGCTGCACGATGGGCGCCCGGGCACGGGGGACGGCCTCCATTACCGGACGCTCTATATAGAGCCGCGTCTGATCCAGGAAGCGCTCGGCGCGCCGTGCCTTCCCTTTGTGCGGCGCGCGGTGACGGATGATGCGCGACTGCGCGCGGCGATCGTCTCGGCGCTGGAGGACCCGGGCGTCGCGGTCGGCGATCTCCACCTCGACCACAGCCTCGTCCAGCTTGCCGAGGCGCTGGCAGCACTGGATCGTTCCGCCAGACGGCTGCAGGCGGAGAGGACGAACATGCGCGCGGTGACAGCAGCGCGTGAATTTCTCGATGCCAATCTGCCCGCGGCTGTCGCCTCGGTGACGCTAGAGCGTATCACCGGTCTCTCGCGCTTCGCATTGACGCGGCATTTCCGTGCCGGCCTCGGCACCAGCCCGCACCGCTACGTAGTCATGCGCCGGCTCGATCGTGCGCGGCGCCTCATCCGCGCCGGCACGCCGCTTGCCGAGGCGGCGGCCGCGAGCGGCTTCGCCGACCAGAGCCACATGACGCGCCATTTCAAGAAGGCGTATGGCGTCTCGCCCGCGCGCTGGAGTGCTTTGGCTAGAGCTTGACCCGCAGAGTGCCTTCGCGTAGGCGCTGGGCGACCCGCTCGATGATCTGCCGCGACGAGATCGTCGAGGTGTAGGGCACGAGCTTCATGCGACCCGCCGCCATCAGACCGGGGAAGGAGCGCTCCAGCTCCTGCTCGGTGATGTCGTCGCCATGCACCGCGAAATCGGCACCCATGCGGTCGAGAGCCGCAACATCAACGCGCGGCGGCGAATCCGGCAGCACGCGGTCGACATAGCGGCACGCCGCAACGACGGTCAGCCGCTCCTCCATCGACAGGATCGGCAGCGGCTTGTAAGCGGCGGCGGTGGCGTCGCTGGCCACGCCGGCGATCAGGCGATCGCCGAGCGCGCGCGCTTGGCGGAAGAACTCGACATGTCCGGCATGGAACAGGTCGCACACGCCCGGCGCGAACACCCAGACCAGCCCGTCGGCACCCATCGCGAACTCTCCTGCATCCCGAGACCGCGCGAGTCTACGCGCTGTTGCCGGCACGGATGGAGGGCGCCAAAAGGCCAGCGCCGCCCTCCGGAAGGAGGAGCCGACTTCACATCCCGAAGATCAGGTTCGGCACGAAGAGGATGATTTCCGGGATAAAGATGAGGATGAGCGTCACAGTCGAGACGGCGATGAAGAATGGCGCCGACTCGCGCGTGTAGTCGCCGAGCGGGGTCTTGAGAATGGAGCAGACGGCGTACATTGCCGCCCCGACCGGCGGCGTGAAATTGCCGATGGTCGCCGCAACGATGAAGACGATGCCGAAATGCACCGGATCACCGCCGAGATCGCGCACGAGCGGCAGGAAGATCGGCGTCAGCATGATCAGCAGTACCGTCGCGTCGATGAAGAATCCCGCCGCCAGCACGAACAGCACGATCAGGATCATCACGAGCTCGAGGCTGTCTGTCAGGCCGAGGATGAAGCGGGAGATCGTATCGGGCACCTGCTCGAAGATGATGCCGTAGGTGAAGATTGCCGACAGCGCGATCAGAAACATCACAGCGCCGACGTCGGACAGGCTCCCCTCCAGCGCCTCGATGAACGATTGCCGGTGTAGCCTGCGGTATGCCACGCCGATAACGATGGCATAGACGACGGCGAACGCACCGATCTCCGACGGCGTGAAGACGCCCATCCTGAGCCCCAGCAGCAGGAACACGGGGAACAGCAGCGCCCAGATACCGCCACGGATGGCGCCCGCAACTTCGCGCACGCTCGGCCGCGTTGCACGCTCCGGCGGATAGCCGCGGCGCCGCGCCGTCCACCAGACGGTGAGGCCCAGGCCTATCCACAGCAGGAAGGCAGGCGCGAAACCAGCGGCGAACAGGCGGCCGATCGAGACCTGCCCGATCGAACCGTAGATGATCATGCCGATGCCGGGCGGGATGATCGGCGTCAGCAGCGAGCCGAACGACACCACGCCCGCGGCAAAACCCTTCGACATGCCCCGCTTGAGCATCTCGTTGCCGAGCATGCGCGCCTGCATCGCCGCATCGGCGATCGCCGAGCCCGACACGCCGCCCATCAACGCCGCCAGCGCTATCGACACCTGCGCGAGCCCGCCGCGCAGGCGGCCGGTCATGACCGAAGCAAGGTTCAGCAGCTGCGCCGTGATGCCAGACTGGTTGAGGAAGTTTCCCGCGAGAATGAAGAGCGGGATCGCCAGCAAGGCGAAGTTCTGTGTCTGCGAGACGGTGAGCTGGATCGGAATGGTGATGGGCAGGTCCGGATACTGGACGAAGAACAGCGTTCCGGAGATAGCGATGGCGAACGCCACCGGCATTCCCATCAGCATCAGCGCCAGGAAGGCGATTGTGACGAGGAGCATCTTATGCCGGCGCGCCGTTGCGCTGCAGGTCGCGCAGCTTGAGGATTGTAGTGATCAGCAGCAGCGCCGCCCCGACCGGCAGGCTCATCGTGACCCACGAATAGCTGACGCCGGGAATACCCTGGAAGCTGCGCGCGCGGCTCACCCACGAGAGCCACAGACCGGCGCCGATCACGTAGAGCAGGAAAGTGCAGATGATCAGGTAGTTGCACCAGACGAGCAGGCGCTGCGCCGACGGCGGCAGCCTGCCGCTGATCAGCTCCACCGCCATCAGCCCGTTCTTGCGCCAGGTCACGTCGGCGCAGAGAAAGCACGCCCACGCGAACAGGCAGGTGGCAAGATCCGTCGTCCAGTTCAGAGGCGCCGCCATCATACGGGCGATGCCGCCGACGAAGATCAGCCCGACCATTACCACCAGGAAGACGCCCGCAACGATCGCCTCGAGCCGGCAAAGCTGCGCGTAGACCCTCGTCACGGGCGGTTCTCCCTTACTTCTTGCCGATCTCTTTGTGGACCTTGTCCTTGGCCTCGGTGATCTTCAGCACCTCATAAGCCTTCTCGCCGGCCTTGCGGAACGCGGCGAGGTCGACATCCTCGACGACCGTCATGCCGCGCTGCTTGAGCTGCTGCTTCACCTGCTGCTCGAGGCCGAGGATTTTCGCCGAGGTCTCCTGCCCGGCGCGGCGGCACTCCTCGACCAGTGCCGTCTGGTAGTCCTTCGGCAGGCGATTGAAGAAGCTGGCGCTGATGACCTGGAAGTTGATCAGCATGATGTGCTTCGTCTCGTTGGCATATTTCAGCACCTCGTAGAACCGTCCGGCGGGAATGTTGTTGTAGACGAGCTCCACGCCGTCGATCGCGCGCTGCTGCAGGCCTGGATACATCTCGCCGAACGCCATCGCGACGGGTGCCGCCCCCAGCGACCGGATCGACTCCTGCCAGATCGGCGCAGGAGGCGTGCGGATGCGCAGGCCTTCGAGATCCTTCGGCGTCCTGATCGGCTTGTTGGTGAAGAAGTGGCGGTAGCCTTGCACCCAGTCGAAGCACACGACCTTGAGCCCGTGCTTCGATGCAAGCTCCTCCTGCCACTGCACGACTGTCGGCGCAGCTGCGAGCTTCGCCACCTCCTCCACCGTCTCGGCGAAATAGGGGCCGTTCATAACGGCGATGCCAGGCACGTAGTTGCCGAGCCGCGCGGAGTCGGTGTTCTGGCCGACATTGGCGCCCTGGCGCATCTGCTCGATGATGTCCTCTTCAACGCCGAGCTGGGCGCTGTGATAGACCTGGATGCGGAACTTGCCGCCGGTGCGCTCGCCGACGCGCTTGGCCCAGTTCTGGAAGCCTTCATGATACGGTTCGCTTGGGCCGAGCACGTGGTTGAACCGCAGGGTGAAGTCCTGCGCCTGCGCCGCGCCAACGGCGCTCGCCATCAATCCCGCCGCGCAGAGCGCCGCTAGTTTCTTCCTCATACCTTTCTCCTCTTCGCGTTTCTCCCGTTGATCCTGACCTTCAGGACGCCGCCGACCGCGCCGGTGCCGCGCGCACCGGCCAGGTCAAACCGAACTCATGCGCCAGTTCCGCGAAGGCGCCCGCCGTCGCGGGATCGATAGGAATGCCCTGCACCGCGCGGCGGTCGGCTTCTGCCCATTCGCGGTCGCCGGGCGCCATGACGATGCCGCCCGCGATCGCGCGCGAGCCGCGCAGGCGCGTCAGGTAGCGGCGCATGCCTGCATGGAACGCGGCCGGCTCGAGAAAGGCGCCGGGCAGGATCGCCAGCACAAAGGCCCCAAGCCCGCGCGGCGTGTGCATATCGGGACCGACCATCGGCAGCAGCTCGCAGCTCAGCCGCATGCCGGTCAGGACGCTCGTCAGGATTTCGACGAAGCCGGCCAGCCCGGCACCCTTAAATCCGAATGCACCGCCGAGCGGCGACAGCATGGCCACGGACCGCGGGTCGTCCGTGTCGTTGCCGTCGCCGTCGGCAGCCACCCCCGGAGGCAAGGCCAAGCGCAGGCTCTTGTAGAGCTGCACGCGGTTGTAGGTGATGGCGCTGGTCGCCATGTCGAACAGCCACGGGCGGTCGCCGTTGACCGGCACCGCGATCGCGATCGGATTGGTGCCGTGGAAGCGCTCGGCGCCATCATGCAGGCGCACATACGCATCGGCGTTGCACATGGCGATGCCGATGAAGCCAGCTTCCGCCGCGGCGAGCGCGTAGGCGCCGGCCGGGCCGAAATGTGAGCTGTTGCGGACGGCGACGGCGCCGATGCCGTGATTGGTCGCAAGGTCGAGCGCATGCGTCATCGCCGTGTAGGCCGCCAGCGCGCCGTGGCCGTGATCGGCGTCAAGAGTTGCAACTGCGCCGAAATTGCCGGAAAGCCGCATCTGAGGCCGCGCGTTCACGCGGCCGCCGCGCAGCACCGCCACGTAATGCGGCAAGAGGCGCACGCCATGGCTGTCCACGCCCAGCCGCGAGCCATGCATCATCGCCCGCGCCGCTGCATCCACGGTCGCATCATCGCCACCCGCCGCGCGTAGCGCCGCGCGACAGAACGCCTCCAGCCCTGCGGCATCGATGCTGACGTCGGCCCCTGTCATGGCCCGCTGCCGATCACCGTTCCTCCGCTCAGGGTCTTATGTCTTATGTATACAATAGTCATACGGGGGCAGCAACCCGCAGCATGGCTATGGTCCGACCGGCGGGCACGACGCTATGCTTCTGCCGCTGCGGCGCGTATCGCAGCGCATGTCAGAGGACGGATGGCGGCAAACGAAATGCGGTCATCAGCGAGAGCGAAGCCCGGTGCGGCGCGGCTGCGGGTTTCGGCGCCCGCTGTTTCCGGCGCTTCGCCGCGCCTGTACGTGCGCGCCTTCGAGATCCTGGCCGGCCGCATCGCGGACGGCTCACTGCCGGCCGACACCAAGCTGCTCGAATCGCACATCGCCCAGGATTTCGGGATCAGCCGCGCACCGGCGCGTCAGGCGCTGGGCCAGCTCGAGCAAGCGGGGCTCGTCGTGCGCGCCGAGGGGCACGGCTATCTGGTGCGCGGCGCGACACGAAAAGGGGCGCTACATGCGCATAGCCCGGCGCCGCTGGCCGCGCCGATCCGCCTCGCCGCTGCGCCGAGCTGGGAGCGCATCTACAGCGAGATCGAATCCGCGATCGCCGCGCGCACCGCGATCGGAAGCTGGCGCGTGATCGAGTCGGAGCTCGCGAAGTATTACGGCGTCAGCCGCACCGTCGCACGCGACGTGATAGCGCGCATGCATCAGCGCGGCGTGATCAAAAAGGACGACAAGTCGCGCTGGTATGCGCCGGCACTGACTCCGGACTACGTCGCGGAACTCTACGAAATGCGGTGGCTGCTAGAGCCGGTTGCGCTGACCGACGCGCTGCGCAGCGTGCCGCCGGGCTTCATCGCCGGCGTCCGCCGCCATCTCGAGGCTTCGCTCGCCCGCGCCGAAGAGCTCGATGGCGCAGCACTCGACGCGCTCGAGGACGAGCTGCATGTCCGGCTGCTGGGGCACTGCGGCAATCGCACCTTGATGGACGCGCTGCGCCTCTATCAATCACTGCTGATCGCGCACAGCTTCCTCTACGGCCAGGCGCCGCATCTCTACCCGGTCGAACCCTTTCTGCCCGAGCACCTGAAAATCGTCGAACGCGCGGAAGCGGGGCACGCGGCGGAGGCCGCGAGGGCGCTGGAGGAGCATCTGCGCGCCTCGCTGGACCGCGCAGTGGCGCGCATCGACGTGGTCGGGCGTGAATTCAGGCCGGAGATGTTGCCCTATCTGGCGCCGCTGCAGCCGCGGAAGCGCTAGCGGCCGCAATCATTCATCTCCAGCGTTGCCGCCAGCCCAGGCCGTCTACCGTGCGGCCGAGAGGTTTGTATTCACAGCCGATCCAACCCGGATATCCGAGCGTATCAAGCGCATCGAAGAGCGCCGGGAAGTCGATGGATCCCGTCGCCGGCTCGTGACGGCCCGGGTGATCCGCGACCTGCACGTGGCCGATCCTCGCGACGTGAGCGCGGACGAACGACACCGGGTCTTCGCCCATGACCGCCGAATGGTAGGCATCGAAGAGCAGCCGGACGTTCGTCCGCCCGCACGCGTCGAGGATAGACAAGGCAAGGCTGGGCCGGTCCACGAGATAGCCGGGCACTTCGACGCTGTTGATTGGCTCTACGAGCACCGTGATGCCGTGCGGCATGAGCCGGTCGGCGACGTGCCGTAGGCCCTCGACATACGTGCGGATCCCGTCCTCCCTGGAAAGGCTGGCGGGAAGGATGCCGGCCATGGCGTGGACCAGCTTGCAGTCGAGTAACCGCGCGTACTCGATCGCCAGCGCGATGCCTTCGTCGAGTTCGGCGCGCCGACCTGGATGGCAGCCTATCCCCTTCTCGCCGGCGGAGGCGTTGCCCATGGGCAGCGCGAATTGCACGTAGCTCAGGCCGTTGTCCCGCAAGGCGCCGGCGATCTCCTGCGCAACGAATGCATATGGCGCCGGGAATTCCATCGCGCGGAAGCCTTGGGCGGCTGCCGCAGCGAAACGCTCGAAGAACGGCAACTCCGTGAACTGATAGCCGATGTGCGCGCAGAACCTAATCATGTCAGCCCTCGAGAATCCGCCTGATTCGTTCGACCGCGGACCGCGGACTGGTCAGCACGGCACCCATCGCCTTTGCCTGTACGGCCGCTGGGTCGATGGCCACCAGCGTGGCATGGATCAGGGCGATGCGGCGCGGCATGGCGTTCTGCCTTAGGGAGCCAATGGCTCAGCCTGCGAAGCGCGGCTCTGCGAGGCCGGTGACGCCCGGGCGGCACGCGAACAGGCTGCCTGCGAGCGGCTGGTCCGGATGGTCGGCTGCCGGTCCGCCGCGGCGCAAGGATGTGATGTAGAGGGTGTCGAGGCCCGGCCCGCCGAAGGCGCACATGGTCGGCCACTTGACAGGCATGACAATGGTGCGATCAATGCGACCGTCCGGCGTGTAGCGCACAATCTGCCATCCGTCGATATGGGCGGACCAATAGCAGCCGTCGGCGTCGCAGCAGCCGCCATCCGGTCGCCCGGCCATTCCCTC
>DATAAP010000026.1:0-15082 GCA_036260035.1 Alphaproteobacteria bacterium
CGCGCGGCCACATCGCCTTCTGGTTCTCGGAATCCGACGCGCTGTTCTGCGGCGATACGCTGTTCACGCTCGGCTGCGGGCGGCTGTTCGAGGGCACGCCGGCGCAGATGTGGAGCTCGCTGTCCAAGCTGCGCGGCCTGCCGCCGGCGACCCGCGTCTTCTGCGGCCATGAGTACACGCAGTCGAATGCGCGATTCGCGATTGCGATCGACCCGGACAACAAGGCATTGAAGTCGCGCGCCGCGAAAGTCGACGCAGCGCGCGCCAAAGGCCTGCCGACCGTGCCCGCGACGCTCGCCGAGGAGCGCGCGACCAATCCGTTTCTGCGGGCCGACGATGCCGCTTTTGCACGTGCCCAGGGCCTCAATGCCAGCGATCCTATCGCCGTATTTGCCGCGATCCGCAGCCGCAAGGACAAGTTCTAGCCAAAGGGGAAACGATGAAGCTGTATTATTCGGGGGCGTCGCCCTATGTGCGCAAGGTGATGGTCACCGCTATCGAAGCGGGCGTCGACAAGAAGGTCGAGCAGGTGCCGACCGCCGTGATGCCGACGCAGCCGAACAAGGATCTCGCCAAGGACAATCCGCTGATGAAGCTGCCGACGCTGGTGACCGACGATGGCGTGGCGCTCTTCGACTCCTACGTGATCTGTGAATACCTTGACTCGCTGAACAAGGGCGCCAAGCTGATTCCCACCGGCCCGGAGCGATGGAAGGTGCAGACCCTCCATGCGGTGGCTTCCGGCATCACCGATGCCGGCATCCTCTGCCGCTATGAGGAAGTGATCCGCAAGCCCGAGCAGCGCAACAACGAATGGGTGCAGGGGCAGCTCGCCAAGGTCAATAATGGCCTCGACGAGCTCGAGCGGCGCGCGAAGGAGCTTGAGGGCCCCATCAATCTCGGCCAGATCGCCGCCGCCTGCGCGATCGGCTGGCTCGAGTTCCGCAAGCCCGCCGGCGACATCCGCAAGGGCCGGCCGAAGCTGTTCGCCTGGTACGACTCCTTCGTCAAGCGGCCGTCGCTGCAGGCGACGCTGCCGAAGGCATGAACGCGGCCGCCCTCATCGCGGCGCTCGATCTGAAGCCGCATCCTGAGGGTGGCCATTTTCGCGAGACGTTCCGCCACGCGCCGCCGGAAGGCGGCCGTGGCGCGATGACGGCGATCTACTATCTCCTGCAGGACGGCGAGGTCTCGGCCTGGCATCGAGTCGATGCCGCCGAGATCTGGCATTTCTACGCCGGCGCCCCGCTCGCGCTGAGCCTCTCTCCGGACGGAAAGCGCGCTGAAACGAAGAGTCTTGGCGCGGACATCGCCGCCGGCGAGCGCCCGCAGCTCCTGGTGCCGCAAGGCCACTGGCAATCTGCGCGCTCGCGCGGCGCGTGGACTTTGGTCGGCTGCACCGTCGGCCCCGCCTTCGAATTCAGCGGCTTCGAGCTGGCACCGCGCGGCTGGTCGCCCGGCTAGCGGCGTCCCCACAGCTCGCGCGAGGCAAGCACGGCGCCGCCGACGATCAGCAAACAGGCGAGCGCCAGGCGCAGGCTCGCCTCGGCACGACCGAACACGACGAGCAGCGCTGTCGACAGCAGCGGAGTCATGTACGAAAGCGCTCCGAGCGATTTGATGTCGCCGTGCTTGACGCCGTAGTCCCATAGATAGAAGGCCGCCCCGACGGGGCCCAGGCCGAGCACCAGCACCGCGATCCATTCGCCACCCTGCGGCACATAGGTCTGCTCGAACAGGAGATGCGCGATCAGCGCCAGCAGCGCAGTCGCGCCGCAGAACGCGCCGACCGCGTCAGTCGGCACCTCGCGGACGCGCCGGGACAGCACCGAATAGCTCGACCAGGTCAGCGCCGCGGCGAGTGCGGCGATATACCCGGCCGCGTAGCGCAGCTCTATCCCGCCAGCACCGCCGCCGACGAGCAGCACGCAGCCGACGAGGCCGGCAGCGGTGCCCGCAAGATGCCACCAGCGCAGTCTTTCGCCAGGCAGCAGCCCGGAGAAGACAACGATCAGCAGCGGCCATAGGTAGTTGAGAAGGTTGGCCTCGACCGGCGGCGCCAGCGACAGCGCCGCAAAGTAGCAGGCGTGGTAGCCGAAGAGGCCGCCTATGCCGAGTGCCCAAACCCGCAGCGGCAGGGCCAGATGCCGCCCGATCGGCTCGCGCGCGACGATCCATTTGACCGCTGCCAGCGAGAAGCCCAGGGCGAAGGCCATCGCGGTCATCTGGAAGGGCGGCACAGGCCCCGCCATCGTCGTCAGCACAGCCAGCGAGGCCCACAAGAGGATGGCGCCGAAGCCGACCGCGGTGGCGGCGCGGGCATCTAAAACGTGTGCTGTAAGCATGAGTTAACGACTGATAGCAAGTTTCCGAAACAGCAACCTTAACGAGTTGTTCGGCAATTCCCAGCAATCTGCAAGTGGGTGGACGAGCGTTTCTCCGGGAATGGCGGTAACGAGGGTGCCCCAGTGGCCCGCATGATCATAGCGGCGGAGTTCCTCCGGTCCAAAGCGGGCTGCAGCTTCCTGTTGCTCGCCGCGGCGAGCGCGGTGCTCGCTCTCATTGTCGGCATCGGCTTCCATCGTTCCAACATGCGGTGGTTCGAGACGAACAAGGGCGAGGAAAAGGTCACAGCCCTCGAGCTGGTCGACGCCTTCGTCGCCACCTATTCGAGCATCCGCGGCGCGCATCCTGCCGCAGAGATGCTGGTGCCCGCGTCATTCCGAGCGCACGCCTTGGCCCGCTTCAACCGCGAGCGCGATCCGTCGGGCGCGTTGCGCATGGTGATGGTCGGCCCACCGGGCCGAGAGATCGTGACGCCGCCGCTCGATGACGACATGGCAGCGACGATCGAGCGCTTCCGCAGCAGCCCGGCCCCCAAGGCGGAGACGAACTTCATCACCTTGGACGGGCAGCTCCTGCTCCGCACCATCTCTCCTTCGCTGGCGAGCCAGCAGAGCTGCGTCGACTGCCACAATCAGCTTCATCAAGGCTGGCAAGAGTGGAAGCTCAACGACGTGCTCGGCGCCTTGGTGATCGACATTCCAGCGGGCGATTTCGTCCGCCAAAGCGTGACCGACTCGATCGAGGCGGGACTTCTGGTGTTCGTCGTGTGCGCGGGCGCCGCGCTTTACCTGTGCATCCTTCATTTCCGTCGGCAGCGCGACGACAGCAAGGTCATCGCCGCGCTGCGCGCGCGCGAGCGCGATCTCGACAAGGCGCGGGAAGATGCCCAGGCCGCGAATCGCACGAAGAGCCAATTTCTCGCGAACATGAGCCACGAGCTGCGCACGCCGCTCAATGCGATCATCGGCTTTTCGGAGATGATCAGCAAGGACCTGCTCCAGCTCGGCGGGCCGCCCGAATATCGCGAATACGCGCGAGACATCAACAGCTCTGGCCAAAATTTGCTGCAGATCATCAACGACATCCTCGACATGTCGAAGATCGACGCCGGCAAGCTCGAGCTGCGCGAGGACGTATTCGACCTCGATGCCGCGGTTGCGCATTGCGTGAGAATGATCGGCGGCAAGGCGCACGAAGCGGGCGTGCTGATTTCCAACGAGCTGACGCCGACCCTGCCCCGCCTCCGCGCCGATCCGGTGCGTTTCAAGCAGATCGCCCTTAATCTGCTGTCGAATGCCGTGAAGTTCACGCCAGGGCCGGGCTCCGTCCGCATCTTCGCAGAGGCCGGCCGCGACGGATCGCTCTCGCTCATCGTCAGCGATACCGGCATCGGCATGAGCAGCGACGAGGTCGAGATCGCGATGCAGCCCTTCCGCCAGATCGACAGCGATCTCGCGCGCAAGCACGAAGGCACCGGCCTGGGCCTGCCGCTCACCAAGGCGCTGGTGGAGCTGCATCAGGGCGTGTTGTCGATCTGCAGCGAGAAGGGCCGCGGCACCGACGTCGCCGTAGTCTTCCCCGCCCAGCGGGTCGTTCCAGCTACGCCGGCGATCGCTGCCGAGTGAATCGTCAGAATTTCGGCTCAAACGCCGGATCAACCGGCACGCGGTAGCCATTGGCGAGCCTGTTGGTCTCGTTCGCCATGCCGACCACGGCCAACAGCTCGCCCAGCATCGCATCGGTCATGCCCGCCTTGCGCGCCGCTGCCGTGTGCGAAGCCGTGCAGTAGTCGCACCCATTAGTGACGCTGACGGCGAGGTAGATCATCTCCTTCGTGAGCGCATCGAGCGCGCCGGGCGCCATGATCTGCTTGATGCTCTCCCAGGTGCGCCGCAGCGTCATTGGGTCGTTGGCGAGCACCTTCCAGAAATTGTTGATCCAGTTGACCTTGCGAGTCGCCATGATGTCGTCATAGACGGCGCGGACGGCCGGGCTCGCGTCTGCATATTCGATCGGCTTCACGGAAGGCATAGTCTCTCGCTCGTGCTGTAGGGCCAGGATGTCGTCCGGATCGGCCGCAGGAAATGCGCATTGATCCGGTGGATGATCGAGAACTGCTCACCGGCTATCTCGCGGAGAAGCGCGTCATGCGCGCGATCGAAGGCCGCGAGCGCTTCGCCGTCCAGCGACGCACCGGTGCCGCGGCAGGCGCGCATACGGCCGCGCCACGATTCGCGCGTGAACGGAATCGGCTCGTCGTACCAGAACATCGCCGTGAGCTCGAACCGGTCCTTCGCCCAGGATGGCATCGGTGGAATACGTCCGTCCCAGTTGGCGCCCTGCCATTGCGGATTGAACTTGAGCACGAGTTCCTCGCTCGCTCGCGCGATCGGATCGAGCCCTGGGAGCCAGTTGAAGAAGGACACGACCAATACGCCGTCCGCTGCGAGCAGGCGATCGATCTCCAGCAGGATGCGGTCGCGATCGAAGTACAGCCAGCATTGGTTGGCCGTGATGACATCGAAGGAGGAATCCGGAAGGCCCGACTGCTCGGCAGAAGCGACTGCGAAGCGCGCCTCGAGCCGTTCCCCATCAGCCAGGCTACTGGCGGCTTCGATCTGCTCGGGCGCAATGTCGATGCCGGTGACATTGGCGCCCTGCCTGGCGAACTGCCGCGCAAGGACGCCAGTGCCGGTCGCTAGGTCCAGAATGCGCTGTCGAGGCAGGCCGACACCGAGGACGCGCAGCCGCTCGAAGAAGCTCAGTGGCGGCCCAGGCCGGTGTTGAGCGTAGTCACCCGAAGTTCGTCCCCAGTCGAACTCCCTTCCTTCATCAATGGCAACATTGATCGGCATGGCGCCCTGTTTCGAAACGAGAGCAGGCTAACCCCCTGCACTCCTGCCGAAGACTGTACTTTCGCGCCCGATGCGATGTCTTCCCGAGAAAACGCTCACCCCGCATGCGGTCTGCGATGCGCCGCCGGCGGGCTTCTCAGCCGCCCTCCCCAACTCCAATCGCCGTTGAAGCGGCGTCAATACATGTGCTGGCCGCCATTGATCGACAGGGTCGAGCCAGTAATGAAGCCGGCATCGTCCGCGACGAGGAACAGCACGCCGCGCGCGATCTCGTCTGCCTTGCCGAGGCGACCCACCGGGATGCGCGCGACGATCTTCTCGAGCACGTTGGGCGGCACCGCGCGTACCATTTCTGTGTCGATATAGCCGGGCGCGATCGCGTTGACGGTGACGTTCTTCGCCGCCCCTTCCTGTGCCAGCGCCTTGGTGAAGCCGTGGATGCCGGACTTCGCGGCGGCGTAGTTGACCTGCCCGTACTGCCCGGCCTGGCCGTTGATCGAGCCGATATTGACGATGCGACCGAAGCTGCGCTCGCGCATCGAATCGATCACGCAGCGGCACATGTTGAAGCACGAGGTGAGATTGGTCTGGATCACAGCGTTCCACTGCTCGAATGTCATGCGGTGTATGGTGCCGTCGCGCGTGATGCCCGCGTTGTTCACCAGCACCTCGATTGGGCCGAGGTCGGACGCGATCTTCTTGACGGATTGCTCGCACGCCTTGAAGTCGCTGACGTCGAATTTGTAGACGGGGATGCCGGTCTCGGCTTTGAACTTATTGGCGACCTCGTCGTTGCCGGCATAGCTCGCGGCGACCTTGTAGCCGGCCTTCTTGAGCGAGACCGAGATCGCGGCACCGATGCCGCGCGTGCCGCCCGTTACGATCGCAACCCGTCCTGTCATCATCCGCTCCCTATTCGTTCACCCGGTTGAGCCGGGATTGCTGCCTCGAAGAGCACTGAAGCCCCGGGCGATTCATCAAAGCACAAGCCTGTGCTTGAGAAAAGAAAGGCCGGCGCTCAGGCCGGCCCTTCGAATGCAATGTGCGTGGGTTGCCTAGCCGCGCTCCACGCACATGGCAATGCCCATGCCTCCACCGATGCACAGCGTGGCAAGGCCGCGCTTAACGTTCCGGCGCTGCATCTCGTAGAGCAGCGTCGTCAGCACGCGGGCACCCGAGGCGCCGATCGGATGGCCGATGGCAATGGCGCCCCCGTTGACGTTGACCTTGCTGGTATCCCAACCGAGGTCCTTGTTCACCGCGCAGGCCTGCGCTGCGAACGCTTCATTCGCCTCGATGAGGTCGAGATCGGCCGCGGACCAGCCCGCCTTCTTGAGCGCAGCGCGCGAGGCCGGGATCGGCCCTGTTCCCATCACCGCGGGATCGACGCCGCTCGTCGCCCACGACACGATTCGCGCCAGCGGCTTGATGCCGCGCTTCGCCGCGTCCTTGTCCGACATCATGACGATCGCCGCAGCGCCGTCATTGATGCCCGAGGCATTGCCCGCTGTCACCGTGCCGTTCTTGTCGAAGGCGGGGCGCAACTTTTTGAGCGCGTCGAGCGTAGTGCCGTGCTTCGGATATTCATCGGTGTCGACGATGAGGTCGCCCTTGCGCGTCGAGATCTTCACCGGCGCGATCTCGTCCTTGAACTTGCCGGCCTTCTGCGCGGCCTCCGCCTTCTGCTGCGAGCCGAGCGCAAAGCTGTCCTGCTCGTCGCGCGTGATCTGCCATTTCTGCGCCACGTTCTCTGCGGTGTTGCCCATGTGGTAGCCGTTGAACGCGTCCCACAGCCCGTCCTTGATCATCGTGTCGATGAGCTCGGCATTGCCCATCTTCACGCCGCCGCGCAGATGAATGCAGTGCGGCGCTTGGCTCATGCTCTCCTGCCCGCCGGCGATGACGATGTCGCTGTCGCCGATCTTGATGGCTTGGAATCCGAGCGCCACCGCGCGCAGTCCCGAGCCGCAGAGCTGGTTGATGCCATAGGCGGTCTTCTCGACCGGGATGCCGGCGGCGATCGCCGCCTGGCGAGCCGGGTTCTGGCCCGCCCCGGCGGCAAGGATCTGGCCCATGATCACTTCGGAGACGTCGCCCGCCTCGACCTTGGCGCGCTTCATCGCCTCGACGATCGCGGTCGTGCCGAGGTAATGGGCTGGCACGCTGCTCAGCGACCCGTTGAAGCTGCCGACCGGCGTGCGGGCAGCCGCGGCGATCACGACCTCCGTCATCGAATTCTCCTTTCGTTCGCTGGAACGCGCCGAGCTTCGCTGCGGCGCAGCATTGACCAATTTATAGGCCCGCCGCTTCGCGCATGGCAAGGCGGCCTGCCAGCCAACCCGTGAGCTGCGGCCAAAGTTCCGTGGGCGCCCGCCGGCTCGCAACCATGCCGATATGCCCCAGCGGTGGGTTGAGCACGGTCGCCTGCGGGATCGCTTGCGCGAGCGCGCGCGCCGAGAGCGGCGGGACGATGCGGTCCTGCTCCGGCACGACGATGAGGGTCGGCACCTTGATCGCGCCTGGGTCGATCATATGACCGGCGACGCGCCAGGCGCCGCGTCCGGGCGTGTTCTCCCCGTACCAGCCGAGCAGGCATTCGCGCGCCACCCCGGCCGCCAGCGGCACGCCATCGTTGAGCCAGTCCTCCAGCGCCACGAACTCTCGCGCACGGTCGCTCGTCGCATCGAGCCGCGCAAAAGCGCAGAACTTGCGCACGACCAGGAACGGATCGAGCGTCGCGAAGAGACCCTGCAGCACGTCGACCGGCATCATGCCGAGCGTCTCAAAGAACGGCATCCATGGCGCCGTCGAGCGGGCGACCGCGCGCGCGAGCGCCGGCTTCTCTGCATGGAAGTCCCAAGGTGTCGCCAGCAGCATGAGGCCGGCGACGTCGCGCGGCTGCAGGGCGGCGAGGGCCAGGGCGAGCAATCCGCCCATGCAATAACCGATCACCACGGGCGGCTGCCCGGTGACCGACAGCACGGTGCTGAGCGCGGCGCGCAGTCGGCCGCCTATATAGTCGCTGAGATTGAAGCGGCGCTCCGCCTCGCCGGGCCGGTCCCAGTCGACGAGGAATGGCCGGTAACCTGCCCGCGCCAGCGCCTGCACAAAGCTGCGCTCCGGCCACAGGTCGAGGATGTAGGCGCGGTTGATCAGCGATGGAACGACGAGCAGCGGCATGCCACCCCGTCCGGCACCGTAGTCCAGCAGGCGGGTGGTGCCGTCGTGCCAGATGACCGGCGCTGTTGACGGCGCGCGCCGGTAGGAATGCGCGCGATAGAGGCGAATACCGCGCTCGAGCTCGTCGAGTCGCTGCCGCACCTCGCGCCCGACCGCGATCCGCAGCGCGTCAGGATCAGCTGCGGCGAGGTCCTGGGCTAGCTGCGCGCCGCGTTCGCGCAGGCTTGGATGCCAGTTCATGCCCGGGAGCGGCATCGGATTCGAGCCGGGCGAGCTGCGCCTCAAGAGCGGCAAGGCGTTCGCTGAGCTCAGCCAAGTCGAGATCGCCGTCGCGAGATGGAGCCCGAGCGGCCGCGGTCCCAGGCGCGGCGGATGGGACTGTGCTGGACTGGCGGTTGGCATCGCTCTCCTGCTTTGCGGGGACTCCCCAAGGCATCATCGCGGCGCCGGGTCCCACGGTCATGGCCTGAATGAGGCGTCCCATGATCTCCGACGTCTCTGGATCGGCAGCCATTGCGGCCATCTGCTCCTGCCAGAGATCGACATAACGGCGCGCGAGGGCATCTAGATCAGGCGGCTCTGCCATGCTGGACGACTATATCCTGTCGAGGCGGCCCTTGCCAGCCAGCCCCCCGCGATGCAACATAAGCTATGTCTTCAGGCAATGAACCGGTGTCCGGTCCGCCCGACGCCCCACCCGAGGGCGGCGAGGCCGCGGCACCCAAGGTCAAGATCAAGAAATACGCGAACCGGCGCCTCTACAACACGGCTACGAGCAGCTACGTGACGCTCGACCATCTGTGCCAGATGGTCAAGGAAGGCACGGAATTCGTCGTTCACGACGCTAAGACCGGCGAGGACATCACGCGCTCCGTGCTGACGCAGATCATCGTCGAGGAAGAGGCCAAGGGGCAGAACCTGCTGCCGGTGAGCTTCCTGCGCCAGCTCATCTCGTTCTACGGCGACAACCTGCAGGCGCTGGTGCCGCGCTATCTCGATTATTCGATGGGCGCGTTCGCCCGCAATCAGGAGCAGATGCGCCGTTACATGCAGGACGCGTTCGGCGGCTTCTTCCCGTTCGGGCAGCAGCTCGAGGAAATGGGCAAGCAGAACCTTGCCCTGTTCCAGAACGCGATGAAGACGATGTTCTCGCCCTTCGGCGTCGAGGTGCCCGGGTCGGAGGCGAAGCCGGGGACCCCTGGCGAGGCGAAGCCCGGCACGCCGGCGAGCATCGACGAGCTACGCGCGCAGATGGCCGCCATGCAGAAGCGGCTGGACGACCTTACGAAGAAGTAGCGCTCAGGCGAGCGGATAGGGGCGCGGCGCCGAGATGCCGCCTTGCACCACGGCAAGGCGAGGCGTCGCATTGCGCTCGAGCCACGGGCGCTCGACGCTCGGTCGGCCGAACAGATAGCCCTGCAGGAAGCGCACGCCGCGCCGCGTCAAGTGTGCGGCATCCGCTGCGGTCTCGACACATTCCGCGACCGTGGCGAGGCCGAAGCCCTCGGCCAGGCCCAGCAAGGTGCGGATGAAGAGCTGGTTGTCGATATTGTCCGCAAGCCCGCGCACGTAGGATCCGTCGATCTTGACGCAATCGACCGCGAGCGCCTTCAAATTGCGGAACGACGTGTAGCCGGCGCCGAAATCGTCCAGCGCCACGCTGCAGCCGAGTTCGCGGATGGCGCCGACAAAGCGCGCCGTCTCGTCGATATCCTGCAGGGCCACCGTCTCAGTGATCTCGATAGTGAGGCGCCGGGCGACCTCCGGCCGGTTCTTGACCATCGCGGTCAGCGCCCGCAGCCAGCTGCGGTCCGCCGCGGTCAGGCCGGAGATATTGATCGCCAGCTTGACGTCCGGATATTCGACCAGCTCGCGCACGGCGAGCTCGAGCGAATGGCGGTCGATCAGCCGCATCAGGCCGGTCTGCTCGACGACCGGCATGAACGCACCGGCCGCGAGTAGCGAGCCGTCCTCGCGCTTGAGGCGCAGCAGGCATTCGTAATGGTCAACCTCGCGCGTCGTCGCCGACACGACGGGCTGATACGCGAACACGAGGCGGTCGCTCTTGAGTGCGGCCTGCACCTCTTCCGCGATCGCCACGGAGCGGCGCTTCTCCTCCCGATGCTCGCCCGAATCGACGAAAGGCGCGAAGCAGTTGCGGCCAGCCTGCTTGGCGTGCTGCAACGCATCGTCGGCGCGGTTCATCGCGTCGTGTGCCGTCAGCGGCGGCGTGCCGCCGAAGGGGATGCCGCCGGCCGAAGCCGTCACATGGATGGGCCCGCTCGGCGTATCGAAGGGCTGCTCGCGCACAGCGGACAGGATCTTCTCCGCCGCGAGCGCCAGGTTCTCCGGCGGGCAGCGGCTCAGCACGATACCGAAGCAGTCGCCGCCGAGGCGGCCGATCACGTCGGCCGCGCGCAGGCAGCGGTCAAGCCGCTGCCCGACGCCGAGGATGATTGCGTCCGCTGTGGCCGAGCCGTAGGCCTCGTTGATCGGTCCGAGCTTGTCGATCCCGACGACGAGATAGGCACCCGGGGCCGCATAGCGGGCACTGCTGGTCAGCGCATGTTCGAGCGCCGCCTTCAGGCGCGCACGGTTGAAATGTCCGGTGAGCTGGTCGTAGTTGGCGAGATATTCGAGCTCGCTCTCGCGCTGCTTGCGCGCGGTGATCACGCGCAGCGTGCCGATCATGCGGACGGGACGGCCCTCGATGAAATAGGCCGTGCCGCGATCATGCACCCAGGTCAGCTTGCCACCGATGCCGCGCACGCGATAGTCGCAATCGAAGATGTCGCGCGTTGCGAAATGCGCGGCCATGGCCTTGGCGCGCGTTGCCACGTCTTCCGTATAAACGCGCTCGCTGAACGCGTCGCCGGTCGCGATGGCAAGCTGTCCACCGAACAGCGCATCCGTCCGCCCGACCCAGGTGATCGCATCGTCGATCAGGTCCCAGTCATAGACGACGTCGCCGGACGCGAAGAGCGCCGTCTGCAGACGATCGAGTTGTTCAGTCCCGTCGGCCATTGATCCGCTTCCCTAGTGGCCCTGGACACGAGCCGAAACCGGCAAACTTCGTGATGCTGAGAAGTCCGTCAGCTTCACGCGCGAGCGTAGCGGCCCAACGCTTAACAAACGTTGAAACTTGCGTCGAAGGACGCGTTGTAGTTGTCGCGTGCCGAGCGCGACGTGGTCTACGATATTCCTTGGTTAATCGCGTTGGTTAATCGCCCCATCTTCGATTCCGAAGATGCAAAAAGCATTTCGCATTCTTTTCGGATAAATTTTATAGTTGTGGTGTGAAGTGTGAGCGATGAGTGCCGCGAACGTCATAATGCTGCCGGCGATCCAGTCGGCCGAGAGCGTGCGTCATACCGACGCGCGCAACGCGCGCGCGGCATCGCCGATCATCGATGCGGAGCCAGCAGCCGAGTACGTGACGCCCGAGCGGCCGCACCGCGCCTACCGCGATGCCGCCGACTCGCGCCATCGTGACTACGCGCCCATAGCGCGCTTCTCGCGCCCGAAGGCCAATGAGCCCGAGGCGACGTCGCTGGGATTCGCCGCGCAGCGCATCGCTCAGGAAGAGCTGTCCGAAGGCCTCTATTTCGAGAACTTCCGTCCGGCAATCGCCGCCTATGCCGCGGCTGACAGCAATTTCACCACCGTCCGGCGCCCACCTCTTTCGAGCGTCGTCATCTGGGCCTGAACGAATAGCACCCGCAAAGGCGCGCGCTACTCCGCCGCGATCGGCCGCTCCGCCACCGTCTCCAGCCGCGCCGCGCAGAACTTGAACTCCGGGATCTTTCCGATGGGATCGAGCTGCGGGTTGGTTAGCAGGTTCGCGGCTGCTTCGGCGTAGCAGAACGGGATGAAAATCATCCCGGCCGGCACCGCCGCATCGACACGCGCCTTGAGCTCGATCGTCCCGCGCCTCGTGCTGACGCGTACGGCCGTGCCGCCCTTGATGCCGAGCCGGCGCACATCCTGCGGCGATAGGCAGGCGACCGCCTCCGGCTCAATCGAATCTAGAACGCTGGCGCGGCGCGTCATGGCGCCGGTGTGCCAGTGCTCGAGCTGCCGGCCGGTCGTCAGGACCATAGGATACTCCGCATCGGTCGGCTCGCCCGGCGGTGTGTACATCGCCGGCACGAGCTTGCCGCGCTTGGTGGCGGTCGGGAAACCATCGCCGAACACGATGTCCTGGCCGAGCTGGTCAGGCGCGGGACACGGGTAGGTCACCGCGCTGTCGCGTTCCAGCCGCGCCCAGGTGATGTTCTTGAGCGAGGGCATCACCTGCGCCATTTCCGCGAACACGTCGCGCGGATGCGTGTACTTCCAATCCAGCCCCATGCCGCGGGCGATCTGCTGGGTGATCCACCAATCCTGCCGGGCGTCTCCCGGCATCGGCAGCGCGCGGCGGCCGAGTTGGACTTGACGGTTGGTGTTGGTGACGGTGCCGTCCTTCTCGGGCCAGGCCGAGGCTGGCAGCACGACATCGGCATGGAAGGCCGTCTCGGTCAGGAAGATGTCCTGAACGACAAGGTGCTCCAGCTTGGCTAGCGCCTCGCGTGCGTGATGCGCATCCGGGTCCGACATCGCCGGGTTCTCGCCCATGATGTACATGCCGCGGATCTGGCCGGCATGGATCGCGCCCATGATCTCGACCACGGTCAGCCCGCGCTTGGGATTGAGCTTGGCGCCCCAGAACGATTCAAACTGGGCGCGGATCTCATCGTTCTCGACCGACCGATAGTCCGGGAACACCATGGGGATGAGCCCGGCATCGGAGGCGCCCTGCACGTTGTTCTGGCCGCGCAGCGGATGCAGGCCGGTGCCCGGCCTGCCGACCTGGCCGGTGGTCAGCGCAAGTGCGATCAGGCAGCGCGCATTGTCGGTGCCGTGTACGCTCTGCGACACGCCCATGCCCCAGAAGATGATCGCAGCCTCGGCGCGTGCATAGAGGCGCGCGACCTCGCGGATGGTCGCGGCGGGGATGCCGCATTCCTTCTCCATCTTCTCCGGCGCGAAGTCGGCGACGTGCTTCTTCAGCGCCTCGAAATTCTCGGTAAAGGCCTGGACGTATTGCTGGTCGTACAGGTTCTCTGTCACGATGACGTTGAGCATCGCATTCAGCAGCGCCACGTCCTTGTTCGGCTTGAACTGCAGCATATGCGTGGCGTGCCGCTTGAGCGCCTGGCCGCGCGGGTCCATGACGATCAGCTTGGCGCCGCGCTTCGCCGCTTGCTTGAAGAAGGTCGCCGCGACGGGATGATTTTCGGTCGGGTTCGCGCCAATGACGATGATGACGTCGGAATCCTTGCACGCCGTGAACGGCGCCGTGACCGCCGCCGACCCGATTCCGTCCATCAGGGCCGCAACGGATGAGGCGTGGCACAGCCGTGTGCAGTGGTCGACGTTGTTCGTGCCGAATCCGGTGCGCACTAGCTTCTGGAAGAGATAGGCCTCCTCGTTCGAGCCCTTGGCCGAGCCGAAGCCTGCCAGTGCGCCGCCGCCATGCGCGTCGCGGATCCGCTTCAACCCTGACGCGGCGCGCGCCAGCGCCTCCTCCCAGCTGGCCTTCCGGAAATGCGTCCACGGGTTCGCCGGATCGACCTCATCGTCGGCATGCTTGCGCACGCCCTCCTTGCGGATCAGCGGCACCGTCAGGCGGTGCGGATGGTGGACGTAATCGAAGCCGAAGCGGCCCTTGACGCACAGCCGGTTCTCGTTGGCGGGACCGTCGCGCCCCTGCACATAGAGCAGCTTGTCGTCCTTGATGTTGTAGGTGAGCTGGCAACCGACGCCGCAATATGGACACACGCTGTCGACGCTGCGATCTGCTTCGGCATCCTTCACACCATCCTCGCCGAGCAGCGTCGCCGGCATCAAAGCCCCCGTCGGGCAGGCCTGCACGCACTCGCCGCAAGCGACGCAGGTGCTGTTGCCCATTGGATCGTCGAAGTCGAAGACGATCTTGGCATGATGGCCGCGGCCCGCCATGCCGATGACGTCGTTGACCTGCACTTCACGGCAGGCGCGCACACACAAATTGCAGTGGATGCAGGCATCGAGGTTGACGCGCATCGCGGGATGGCTCGGATCCGGCTCGGGCGCGCCACGCGCCTCGAAGCGGCTCTCTTCGACGCCGATCGTCTCCGCCCAATGCCACAGACGCGAATCCGGATCGTGCGCGACGTCGCGATCGGGCTGATCGGCCATCAGCAGCTCGAACACCATCTTGCGGGCGGACTTTGCCCGCTCGCTCGCCGTCTTCACCTTCATACCCGGCGTCGGCTTGCGGATGCACGAGGCGGCGAGCACGCGCTCGCCTTCGATTTCCACCATGCAGGCGCGGCAATTGCCGTCAGGCCGGTAGCCGGGTGCAGGCGAGTAGCATAGGTGCGGGATCTCGGTGCCGCGGCGATTAGCGACCTGCCAGATCGTCTCGTCGGCGCGGGCCTCGACCTGTTGCTCGTCCAGAGTGAAGCGGATGGTCTCGCTCATGACACGTCCTCTGGGAAGTGCTTCAGCACCGATTTGACCGGGTTAGCGGCCGCCTGCCCCAAGCCGCAGATCGAGGCATCGGTCATCGCCTGCGACAACTCGGCGATAACACTCGCGTTCCATTTCGGCTGCGCCAGCAGCTTGACCGCCTTCTCCGTGCCGACGCGACACGGTGTGCACTGGCCGCAGGACTCATC
>DATAAP010000027.1:0-7365 GCA_036260035.1 Alphaproteobacteria bacterium
GCCCGTTCAGATAGAGGTCGTCCGGCGCCGTGTTCGAGGTGGTGACGATCACCACGCCTTTGGCGAACAGCGCCTCCAGCAGGCGGCCCAGGATCATGGCATCGGCGATGTTGGTGACCTGGAACTCGTCGAAGCAAAGAAGCCAAGCGTCCGATGCGATCTGTGCTGCCAGCGCCGCCATCGGATGCTCCGAAGTCCGCGGACCTTCCTGCTGCTCCTTGTAGAGGCGGTCGTGGATCTCGAGCATGAAGGCGTTGAAATGGACGCGGCGCTTGCGCTCGACCGGCGCGGTGGCGAAGAACAGGTCCATCAGCATCGACTTGCCGCGGCCCACGCCGCCGAAGATATAGAGTCCGTGCGGCGCCGGGTCGGGCGTGCGCGCGAGGCCGAGCCGCGCGCGCCAACCGCCGCCGTTCGAACCGGGATCGTAACCCTTGAGCGCGCGATGGAGGCTTTCGAGCTTTTCGGCCGCGAGCGCCTGGACGGGATCTGGTTTGAGCCGCCGTTCGGCGAGCAGCGCCCGGTAGGCGGCGAGCGGCCCCTCGGCGGAGTCAGAGGTCATGGCGCGCGGGAGTTAAGCGAAGGCCGGCTCGATGTAAAGCACCCGATGCACATGACTTCGCCTGCCGCTTGGTCCCCTGCTGGGAAGTGGCGCCCGCAAGGTGCGCCCTTTTCCCTAACAGGACCGTAGCGACGGCAGATGAAAATTCACTTTCTATGGCGGATCGGCTGCCGGCTGCGCGCGATACAGGGCCGCCTCGAACAGCCCGCGCCGGCGCAGCTCGGGCTCGACGCGACTCGCAATGACGTAGCGGTCGGGCAGCAGATGCGCCTCGCGCTCCGCCGGCTGCCTATTCATCGCCACGTCTGTCTCCGACAGGGCTTCGCGGTAGGGGATGGCGAGCACCGGTCCGAACACGCGCTGCGCCTGTCCCCAGGACTCGCCAATCTCGGCGATGGCGCCGGCGCGGCGTCCGGCGCGTTCGCCGATCACATCCTGGACGAGCGCAAGCGGGATCATGAATGCGAGCACCAGGCCGACGCTGCCGGCTACCTTCAGAACTGGCGAACGGCCCGCGAGGAGTCCGGTCGGCAACAGCAAGGCGGGCTGGTCAGGCATGGCGCGGTCTCCGGTCGGCGACCAACCTCGCGCGCCGGCGCGGCGCCGGAAGGGCCGGCCCGCGGCGATTTGACAGCGAAGTCGTGCTCTCTTCTTGGCAGCGCCTTAACCATGCCGTAGTTGTCTTGCGCAATTCTGCTGCAACCGCCCATCGCCGCCATGACCGGACCACTGCCTCCTGAATCCCCATCGGACGAAGACTCGCTTGCCGCCCGGCGGCGCGCGCGGATCGATGCGGCGTTCGGCCGGGCCGAGCGCGACGGGTTGCGCATCGGCCTGCATGCCCGTTTCGCGGCACTCGCCGTGCTCGCCTTCTGGACGCTCGCGACGCAGAAGAGCGGCGGCACGCTCTTCTACGGCCTGTCGGTGGTCTCGCTCTTCGCCGCCAGCGGCCTCGCTTACGCTTGGCTCACCACCCACATGCAGTTCCGGCGGAGCTTCAGCTACGCATTGGTCGCTGTCGACGCGCTGTTGCTTTCGGTCTTGCTGGTGACCCCGAACCCATTCGAGGCGGGGACCACGCCGCCGCCGATGATGCTGCGCGGTGAGGGCTTCCTGTATTTCTTCGTCCTCCTGGGGCTCGTGGCGCTCAGCTATTCGCCCGGCCTCGTCCTGTGGTTCGGCTTCCTCGGCAGCATCGGCCGGGCTGGCGCGATTGCGGTGATCGCGCTCGATCCGAGGGCCCATGTCGATCCCTCGCTGCTGCTGACGCCGCTGTCCGGCGAGGAAAAGCTCGTCGCCTATCTCGATCCTTGGTTCGTCGACCTGACGGCGCAGGCGCACAACATCCTGCTGTTGCTGATCGTGTCCGGCACTTTGGCCCTGGTTGTCAGCCGGTCGCGTCGCCTGGTCTTCCGGCAGGCCGTGGTCGAGCGCGAGCGCGCCAATCTCGCCCGCTATTTCTCGCCGACTATGATCGACGAGCTGGCCGAGACCGACGTGCCGCTGGGACAGACGCGGCGGCAGGACGTCGCCGTGCTCTTCGCCGACATCGTCGGGTTCACGTCACTCGCCTCGCAGCGCATGCCCGAGCAGGTCATCGCCCTGCTGCGCGACTTCCAGGGCCGGATGGAGGAATGCGCCTTCGCCCATCGCGGCACCGTCGACAAATATATAGGCGATGCCGCGATGGTGACGTTCGGCACGCCTTATCCGGCGCCGGACGATGCCCGCCGCGCCCTCGACTGCGCGCACGCCATGATCGACGCGATCGCCGACTGGAACCGCCAGCGCATCGCCGAAGGCGAGCCGCCGATCCGGATCGGCATCGGGATCCATTTCGGCCCCGCAGTTCTCGGCGACATCGGCAGCAAGCGGCGGCTGGAGTTCGCGGTCGTCGGTGACACGGTCAACGTCGCCAGCCGCATCGAGGGGCTGACGCGTACGCTGGGTGTCGACCTGCTCGCCAGCGACGCCTTCATGGCGCGGGCGCGTCAAGCGGGCGCCGACACATCGGCCTATGTCGATCTCGGTCCGCAAGCGCTGCGCGGGCGCGAAGAGCCGGTGCGGGTGTGGGGCTACGGCGCCGCCCGCTTCCGCGTCGTCAGCGCGGCGCCTTAAGCAGCGACGATTGCCCAAGAGCCGCGCCGGCGCCGAGTAGAACGCCTCCGATTGCGACGGTGGCCGCAGCCAGGATTAGCGGCAGGGTGAAGCCGCGCCCGCCTTCCGCGAGTATGCCCGCGACGATGGGACCGATGATCTGGCCGAAGCCGAAGCTCGCGGTCAGGGCGCCGATCATGCGGCCGGCATTGGCCATTCGCCCGGCATAGGCCACGACCAGCGCCGTGATGCCGATCAGCGTGCCGCCGAACAGCAGCGCCGAGATTAGAACGATCGCCGGCGCGTCGGACAGCACGGGCATGACGATGCCGCCTGCCTGCACCAGATGTGCGAGGACCAACGCAGCGAGCAGGCCGATGCGGGCACCGATCCAGCTCCAGATGACCGCCGAAGGGGCGCCCGCCAGTCCGACGGCGACCCAGAACCATGGTGCGATGTCGGCGAGGGCCGGCATCGCCTTGACGATCGCTACCAAAAAGGTGCCGGTGACCACGTAGCCGGCACCTTCGCAGAAATAGGCGATGGCCAGCGAGATCAGCGGTACCCATGCTGTCGGCATGGCTGCCGCTTTGGCGGCAGCTTCGGACTTGTTCGTTTCGGGGGCAACCACCCACTTCCAGCACAAAGGCGCGAGGGCGAGCGACAGCGCCGCAAGGACGATCCAGCCCCCCGCCCAGCCGAAACGGTCGCCCACCAACGCGGTGACCACTCCAGTGAGTGCGATGCCGAGCCCGACGCCCGCAAAATGCACGCCGACCAGCGCGGGACGCCCGTGGCGCTGCAGGACGCGGACGACGATCTCAGAGGAGAGGATCAGGACGGCCGCGCTGGCGACGCCGGCGATCAGCCGCGAGGCGGCCCAGAGGCGTGGATCGGGTGCGACGGCCATCAAGGCCGTCGCGCCGATGCTGACCAGCAGCGCGCCGCGGAACAACATGACGCGCGGCCATTCGCGCGGCAGCGCTGCCGCGCCGAGGGCGCCGGCGAGATAGCCGACATAGTTGATGGAGGCGAGCAAGCCCGCCGCGTGGACTCCCATGCCGGCGGCCTGCTGCAGCGACGGCAGCAGGGGCGTGTAGGCGAAGCGCCCGACGCCCATGCCGACCACGAGCGCGCAGATGCCGCCAGCGAGCACCAGGGCAGGAGACATGGCGCGCAGATTGGCCGCAGTCGCGGCGCCGCGCAAATCACCAGTTCCGATTGCCCGGCTCGCCGGTGCAGATAGCCCAGCCTACTCCGCCGCCCGGCGCGATGCGTCGAGCTCCGCGCGATAGAGCTGCTCCATCTCGCGCCGGAGTTTCACCGCCGGCATCGTGTCGTCGACCGCGACATCGCTCCAGCGCACGGGCGCGCCGGCCTTCACCGCCTGCGTCAGTTTAGCGTTGTGCGCGAGCCCGATCGGCAGTCCGCCGACCCGCAACGACTCCGCCGCCGGCATCAGCCTGCCGACGACCGTGTAGCCGCCCTCGCCGTCGAGCATTTCGCCGGCCTTGAGGTCGTGCTTGGCGGTCGCGACGGCATCGGCGCGGAAGCCATCGGCGCAGCCGGTCGGCTCACCGCGCAGGCCGACGGACGCGACGCTGATGCCGAGTTCCAGCCCGATCAGATGCCAGCGCTTGTAGAGCGCGGCATACTGGCTGTTCGGATCAGTGACGACGCCGTACTCGGTGAAGCAGCGGCGCACGTACTCGGTATCGCCTTCGAACACGACGAATACGCCCCAGCGGATGTGCTGCGGGATCGGCCGCCCGTCGCGCTCGAGGCTCGACAGCACTTCAACCTGGCCCTTGGTGTGAAGCTGTCCGCCTTCTGATCGCGGCCGGCATACGAAGGGGATGTCCTCGAGCGAACAGGGCGGATATTCAAGCCCGTTGGGCGGCGGCACGAGCCCGGTGGCGTTGCACACCGCGGTGCTCTCGATGGCCGGCTTGGAGCCATCGAGGAAGGAGTTGAACATCTGCGGATTGAGGCCGCCGAGCTTCGCCTGCTCCGGCGTCAGCCCGTAATGCGTCCACACCGTTTCGGGCGTCGATTGCGCGAAATGCGGCAGCCATTTGTGGCCGCGCCCCGCCGCGACGACATCGAATCCTGCCGTGCGCGCCCAATCGACGAGATCGCAGATCAGCGCCGGCTGGTCGCCATAGGCAAGGCTATAGACGACACCCGCTTCCGCCGCCTTGCGCGCGAGCAAGGGGCCGCAGAACGCGTCCGCCTCGACGGTGACGTTGACGACGTGCTTCTTCGCCGCGAATGCCTTAAGCGCGTGCGTCACCGCCGCTGGCGGGTTGCCCGTCACCTCAACGATGATCTCGACCACCGGATGGTTGATCAGCGCGTCCACATCGTCGCCAACGAAAGTGGCGCCGGTCTTCGCCGCCTCGTCGAGCGACTTGGCGGAGATCTGCATCGGATCCCAGCCGGTGCGCGTCAGCGCGTCGCGCGCACGCTGCACCTGCAGATCGACGACGCCGACGAGATGGATGCCCGGCGTGCGCCGCGCCTGGGCGAGATACATGGTGCCGAACTTGCCGGCGCCGATCACACCGACGCGCAGCGGCTTGCCGGCGGCTTGGCGCTGCAGGAGCTTGCGGTGCAGGTTCATCGTTTTACTCCGCGGCGCTGCGACGCTGGCGCGCGTATTGGATCAGGCAGTCGTCGGACGTCATCTCGATCGGCGTGAAGTCGCGGTTGGCGATCCAGGTCGGCCGCTTGAAGCGGCGGATCGTGTTGTCACAGCGGTTGAGAGACAGGTAGACGATCCAGCGCGACCACGGCGTCAGATTCGAGCCGGAGGCGTGCACGAGATTGCCGTGGAATAGCAGCATCGAGCCGGCTGGACCCTTCGGCGCCACGATGCCGCCTTCGTTGACCAGCCGCGTGATGGTCTCGTGGTCGATGGTCCAGAGCGGATAGCTGGTCGTCGTCACATCGTGGCCCGCCTCGAGGCGGCCGAGGCGGTGGCTTTTCGGAATGAACATCAGCGGGCCGTTGAACTCGTTCGCCTCGGCGAGGAACAGGGCGATGTTCATCGCGCGCGGCTGCGGCATGTCGTCATCGTTGTGCCAGGTCGCATAGTCCTGGTGCCACTGCCAGACCGCGCCATCGAAGGCGGCCTTCGCATTGATCTTGAACTGGTGCATGTAAAGCTTGTCGGAGCCGAGCAGCTGGATGCCGGGCTCCACCAGGCGCGGATGCCGCGCGAGCAGGCCAAAGACTTCGTTCCAGGTCTGCACATAAAAGGCCGAGCGCGGCGCATCCGAGCCCTTTTCGCGGATCACCTCCTCGCGCTTCTGGGCGAAGAGGCCAGGCACCTCGGCGTTGAGGATGGCCATCTCCTCGGGCGAGAAGACGCTGGGCAGGAACAGGTAGCCCTGCTCATCGAATTCGCGAAGCTGGTCGGGGGACAGTTTCATGGCGTTGCTCCCGTCATTGCGCCTTCTGGGCGCAGTTGTTGCTCAGAATGATCGGCCGTCGCGGCGGTCAGGGCGGCGCGGACCTTCAGGGCGGATTCCTCCGCATGGCGCCGGGCCAGCCGCTCGGCGCGGTCGGCGTCGCCTGCCACGACGGCGGCGAGGATTTCGGTGTGCTCGTCCCAGATGCTCTCCGGCGCTTCGACGCGCTGCAGATACGTGCCCATGACGCGGCGGATGTGCTGCCAGTGCAGTGCCGCCGTCTCCGCGATCAGCGGATTGCCAGACAGTTCATAGAGGAAGCGGTGGAAGCTCATATCGGCAGCGATCATCGCCGCGATCGAGCCTGAGCGTGCGGCTCCGCGCCCGGCGTCGATCAGCGCGGGCCCGCGCCGTGCCGCTTCGCTCGCCTGACGCAGCGCAGCGGTGCGGCATGCGAGCCCGTCCAGCGCGCTCCGCACTTCATAGA
The DNA here is from genome assembly GCA_036260035.1 of Alphaproteobacteria bacterium. Classification (GTDB taxonomy): domain Bacteria; phylum Pseudomonadota; class Alphaproteobacteria; order CACIAM-22H2; family CACIAM-22H2; genus DATAAP01. Next base: position 6,560 of record DATAAP010000027.1, read on the forward strand.
GCCGCGCGACAAGATCGGGATCGAGCGGTGCCACCACCAGGCCGCGGCGGCCGGTCTCGCGAAGAAAGCCTTGACGCTTCAAAAGAAGAAGTGCCTGCAAGACAGGCTGCCGCGAGACGTCGAGGGTGGCGGCGAGCTGCTCCTGGGTCAGGCGCTCGCCAGGCGCGAAGCGCCCGCTGCAGATCGCGTCGAGGATCGCGGTATAGGCCTGCTCGGCCAGATGCGGCTGCACGGTCAGGCGCTCCAAGCGGATCCTCCCGTCAGGTCCGAATTACTGTATACAGAATACAGTAGGCAAACGCCCTGTCAATTGCAGCCACGAAACCGTCCCGAAGGGGTATAAGCATCGGGTCGCCACAACAGGAGCCCTTGGCATGATCCTCATGAGAGCCCTTGCGGTCCTCGCCGCCGCCGCGTTTGCAGCTCCGGTCATTGCAGCGCCGGCCGCGGCGCCCGTGCAGTCGGGCGAGCGCTTCGTCCTCGTTCAGGGCGAGGAGCAGGGCAAGAAGAAGGCCAAGGGCAAGAACGAGGCCAAGAAGAACGCCGACCGCAGCAACAAGGGCGGCGAGACCCGAGGCGCCGAGCGCGTCGACCAAGTCCAGGGCATGCAGGACACCGGCAAAGGCGCCGGCAAGCGGAAGCAATAGATAGGAACCAATCGGGCCGGGCGGAGTCTTCCGAACGGAAACGGGAGACCCGCCAGATGATCCGGCTATCCTCGATCGGCCTTGCCGTGCTGGTTCTTTTCGGTGCTGCGGGCTGCGCTTCGGAGTCGCGCAGCGGCGCTGCGACGTCGGCAGCGCCGC
>DATAAP010000028.1:0-5297 GCA_036260035.1 Alphaproteobacteria bacterium
GGTCGCCGCGATCCTGCCGGCCTTTCTCTATTACGCGGCACTGTTCGTGCAGGTCGATCTGGAGGCGGCCAAGCGCAGGATCACCGGAACGCCGCTGGCGCAGATCCCGCCGCTCGGGCGCGTGCTGTGCTCAGGCTGGCATTTCCCCATTCCGTTCGCGGTTCTCGTGCTAGGGCTGCTCGTATGGAACATGGAGGCCGAGTACGCGGCGCTGCTCGCGACGGCGATGCTGATCCTGTTCGCGATGGTCTTTGGCTACAAGGGCAGCCGGCTGTCGGCGCGCGGTGCGATCTCCGCGGTCACTTCGGCGGGCGGCGCTGTAATCGACATCATCATCATCACCGCCGTGGCCGGTCTGCTGATCGGCGTGCTCAATCTGACCGGCCTCGCCTTCGGACTGACCCTGCAGCTCTTATCGGTGAGCGGCGGCAGCCTGATCGTGCTGCTCGTCGTCACCGCCGTCGTCGCGATCATTCTCGGCCTCGGCCTGCCGACGGTCGGCGTCTATGTGATCCTCGCAGCACTCGCAGCGCCGGCACTCATCAAGGCGGGTATCTCGCCAATGCAGGCGCATATGTTCGTGATGTATTTCGGCATGATGTCGATGGTGACGCCGCCGGTGGCGCTCGCCGCCTTCGCCGCCGCCAACATCGCGCAATCCGACCACTGGAAGACCGGCTGGACGGCGACTCGGGTGGGCTGGTGCTCCTACATCATCCCATTCCTGTTTGCGCTGTCGCCGACCCTGCTGATGCAAGGGTCGGCCTTCGACATCATCGCGTCCACGGCGACGGCGCTGGTCGGCGTACTGCTCGGAACGGCAGCCGTCGTAGGCCACTTGCGCGATGCGCTGCCGCCTGGACGGCGCGCGCTCTATCTGGTGATCGGCGTGATCCTGCTGGTGCCGACCGACATGTTCGCTGGCGCAGGCTGGCTGAATCTGGTTGCGTTCGCGGTCGGCGGCGGATTGACCGCCTATGAGTTCTCGCGGCGTCCGTAGGCAGGGCTCGGCAGGAGCTGATCAGCGCGTCGTCGTCGTGTCTGTCGTGGCAAGCGCGGTCCGCAGGGCCGCGCGCTGCGCGAAGCGGCGCTGCTGGTACTTGTGGATGAAGGTCAGCAGGCACACGACGAAGGCGAACACGCCGAGCATGACGACGCCGAACGTCTGCACGAGGTCGCCCAGCACGGTTTCCAGCGCCTTACCGAACACGTAGCCGAAGCCGGCGAAGCTAAGCGCCCATACGAACGCCGCGATGAAATTCAGCACCAGGAAGCGCAGTGGCGGCACGCCAGCCATGCCCATCGCGAAGGACGCGAAATTGCGCACGCCATAGACGAAGCGGAAGGAGAGAATGAACCAGGTGTTGTAGCGCCGCAGCATGTCGAGAGCGGCTTCGGCGCTCGGCCGCCAACGCGGGAAGCGGAAGAGCAGGTCCTTGCCCCAGCGCCGCCCGATCCAGAAATAGAACTGGTCGCCGGAGAAGCTGCCGATCCAGGCGGAAAGGAACAGCAGCCACCAATCGAGGTAGCCCTGGTGCGCGAGCACGCCGCCGAAGATCACGAGGGTTTCGCCCTCGAGAAACGTCAGGATGAAGATGATCGGGTAAATGTAGTCGCCATAATCCGCGGCGATCTGTGCCAGATCCACGTTTCTTCGCCCGCCCTTATCGTTGTCGTTGCCGCGTTACCCCGCCCAGGGCCGCCCTGTTGTGTTGACACTACCAAGCAGCGAGACCCAGAGCGATAGGATTCATGAGAGCCTACGCTCTCTTTATGGAGAAAGTATTGCGGGCCTGATCGTCTGGGCGAGCGCCGCCGGAACGGCCGCTGCTTGCCGCCGGCAGCGCGCCCAAGAATACGCCCCAGCCAGGCAAAGTAAGGTTACCGTCCGCCGGCGACGACGCCCCGCCGAGCGCGTCTATCGGTTGCACATCGCCAATCCCGGTTAGGGACAAGGTCGCGGGTGCTCCGCTGAAGTTGAGTGCAACTAGCAACCTCTGCTCGTAGTTGAACCGCTCGAAGGCGACGAACGGGGCGGGGGTCGGCACAATGCGCAGGTCGCCTGTGCGCAGCGCCGCGTGCGATTTCCGCCAGTGCAGGAACCGGCGCCAGTCGTTGAGAAGGGAGCCCGGGTTTGCTGCCTGGCGATCGACGGCGCGGCTGACATGGTCGTCCGGGATCGGCAGCCACGGCGCCCCCGTTGTGAACCCGGCATGCAGCGCCTCGTGCGACCACGGCATCGGCGTACGCGAGCCGTCGCGGCCGCGGAACTCGGGGTAGAAAGTGATGCCGTAGGGATCGCGCAGATCCTTGAACCGCAATCGCGCCTCGGACAGGCCGAGCTCCTCGCCCTGATAGATGCACACGCTGCCGCGCATGGTCAGCAGCAGAGCCATCAGCAATCGGGCGAACTCATCCGTCGGTTTGCCGCCGCTCCAGCGGCTGACGGCGCGCTCAACGTCGTGGTTGCTGAAAGTCCAGCAGATCCAGCCGTCCTCCGGCGCCACGGATTCGGCGATCGCCTCGAGGAAGAGCTCGCGCGAGAACGGGCGCTTCATGAAGCCCAGCGTGTAGGCCATGTGCAGGCGGCTGCCGCGCGCCCCGGTGTAGTTGCCGATGCGGCCGATGGCACCTTCCTCGCTCGACACCTCGCCCAGCGTGACGACACCGGGGAAATAGCGATCGATCAGCCGCCGCAGCAGGGCGGCGAGGTCGACCACGCCGGGCTGCAGCATGTCGTGGCGGTGCTGCTGCATGCGGAACAGCCGCACCGGAATCTGGCCGTTCGGCGGCGCCGCCGCCGGATTGCTGCGCAGCAGCGGGTCGTGGAGCATGAAGTCGATCGCATCGAGACGGAAGCCGTCGACACCGCGCTTCAGCCAGAACCGCGCAACGCGGCCCAGCGCCGCAAGCACCCGCTCGTTGCGCAGGTTGAGCTGCGGCTGGCTCGACAGGAAATGGTGCAGATAGTACTGCCGCCGCCGCGGCTCCCACGTCCAGGCGCTGCCGCCGAACACGGACAGCCAGTTGTTGGGCGGCGTGCCGTCGGGCGACGGATCGGCCCAGACGTACCAGTCCGCATACGCGCCGTCGCGATGCGTGCGGCTGGCGCGAAACCACGGATGGGCGTCGGAGGTGTGGCTCCACACCTGGTCGATGATCACCTTGAGACCGAGATCGTGGGCACGCTCGATCAGGGTATCGAAGTGCTCGAGCGTGCCGTACGCGGGGTCGACTTCGAAATAGTCGGCAACGTCGTAGCCGAAATCCTTCTGCGGCGAGGTATAGAACGGGCAGAGCCAGATCGCGTCCACGCCGAGCTCGGCGATGTAGGGCAGGCGCGCCGTGATCCCGGCTAGGTCGCCGATGCCGTCGCCGTTGGTGTCGTAGAAGCTGCGCGGATAGATCTGGTAGATGACCGCGCCGCGCCACCACTCGTTGGACATGAAGTCTGTTCCGGTCCGTATGCGAAAGTGCCGGGCGGGGCCGGGTCGCAGCGATGGTGCCGGATGAGGGGATTGAACCCCCGACCTTCGGTTTACAAAACCGCTGCTCTACCGCTGAGCTAATCCGGCGCCGATTCGCCCTGCTGACGTGAACCTGTCGGGCGCGTGCCGCTTACCGTGAAATCTCGGCGAAGGCAAGGCAAGCCGCGCACGGCGGAGCATTTCGGCAGCCAAGCTCGACGGGGAAGTGGCCGCGCTACTTCGGCCTTGCTAGCTCATAGAGAGCGATGGCGGCCGCGTTCGAGACGTTCAGGCTCTCCATGCCGCGGCCAATCGGGATGCGGACCATCAGGTCGCAATGCTCGCGGGTGAGGCGGCGCAAGCCTTCGCCCTCGGCGCCGAGCACGACCGCGATCTTGCCGCTGAGGTCGGCCGCGTGCAGCGCCGTGGTCGCGGTGGCGTCGAGCCCGACGCACCAGAAGCCGGCATTCTTCAGCTGGTCGAGGGCGCGGGCGAGGTTGACCACGCGGACCAGCGGCACGTGCTCGATGGCGCCCGAGGCCGCCTTAGCCAAGGTTCCGGTCGAGGGCGGCGAGTTGCGTTCCGGCATAATCACCGCGGCGGTGCCGAACGCGGCGGCCGAGCGGATGATCGCCCCGACATTGTGCGGGTCGGTGACTTGGTCGAGCACCACTACGCGGGCGCTGTCCAGCCCGTCGGTGGCGCGGACGATATCGTCGATATCCAGCTCCTCGAGCGCTTCCAGCTGGACGGCAATGCCTTGATGGACGGCGCCGCGCGGCAGCAGGCGCTCGAGCGCGTCGCGGGGCAGGATTTCCGCGCGGGGCAGGCCGCTACGCGATTGGGAAAGCGTCGCAATCCGCGGCGCGAGAGTCGTTTCGGCCTCGCCGCTGATGACGATGCGGTAGACCCGCCGCGCCGGATTGGCGAGGGCGGCGAGCACCGGATGGATGCCGTAGAGCCAGACGCCGCGGCCGCGGTTCGGGTCGGGCGGTGAACGGTGAGCCTGGACGTGAGGGCGGGCGCGGTCCCGCGCGGGCTCTTCGTGGCGTCGCGAGTCGTGGAATTCGGCCGAGCGGGCCGGCCGATACTTGTTTTTCATGACGGTGAGACTTATTATTGCGTTCTATCAGAGTTCGCAAGGCATCCCCACCAGCCGCGCTTAGAATGTGGCCGGGCGGGGTTGCTTGCTTTGTTTCGCGGGTTTCGCCGTTGACTTTTCGAGCTAATTCCTCATAGTGCGCGGCTTCCGTTGCAACGGCCTGTCCGCGAGCGCGGAGGGGTGGCCGAGTGGCTAAAGGCAGCAGACTGTAAATCTGCCCGCGTCAGCGTACGTAGGTTCGAATCCTACCCCCTCCACCAGCCCAGGCCGCGGGCGGAGGCAGATGGAAGAGCGGTTCATCGGAGGTCGTAACTCCAGGAACAAGAGGCGGAACAGGCGGGTGTAGCTCAATGGTAGAGCTCCAGCCTTCCAAGCTGGCTACGTGGGTTCGATTCCCATCACCCGCTCCACGCCGCAAGCGCGCGACGGCGATGGGCGAAGCCGCAGGCGGCACGCAAAGGATCACAAAAGCGGGCAAGGTCCCGCAGGCACAGGAAGAGCGGACATGACGAAGGCGAAGTTTGAGCGGACGAAGCCGCACTGCAACATTGGGACGATTGGGCATGTTGACCATGGCAAGACGTCGTTGACGGCGGCGATCACGAAGATCCTGGCCGAGACGGGGGGCGCGACGTTCATGGCGTACGACCAGATCGACAAGGCGCCGGAGGAGAAGGCGCGCGGCATCACGATCAACACCGCTCACGTGGAGTACGAGACGAAGAACC
>DATAAP010000029.1:0-6528 GCA_036260035.1 Alphaproteobacteria bacterium
TCCAGAAAAGGGGTTAACCGTCGCCAGACGGCCCTTTATTCGGGGTGACGACTCCACTATATTGGTTGCATGAACTCGAGCCGCCCCTTTGCCCATGCGATCGAACGGCTGCGCGCCGTCGGCCTGCGGCCGACCCGGCAGCGCCTGGCGCTCGTGGGCCTGCTGTTCGAGGAGGGCGACCGCCACGTTTCCGCCGAGAACCTGCATAGCGAGGCGCAGCGCGCCGGCGTGCGCGTTTCGCTGGCGACGATCTACAACACGCTCAACCAGTTCACCAAGGCCGGGCTGCTGCGCGAGGTCGTGGTCGAGTCCGGCCGGTCGTATTTCGACACGAACACCGGCGACCATCACCATTTCTTCTTCGAGGAATCCGGCCAGCTCCAGGACATCCCCGGAGAGCAGGTCGAGGTTCGCGCTCTGCCGTCGGCGCCGCCCGGTACCGCCGTGCGCCGGGTCGACGTCATCGTCCGCGTCGCTTCGGACTCCAAAAAGCACTGACCTGCTTCCGCTTCGTCAGTAGTCTGGAACGATTCTAGACTATTGACACGCTCGCTTTCGTGCGCCCATATAGCGCGTGGACGGCATGCCGGTACGGGTGCCGATTGGGAGTCAACAAGGGAGAAGACGATGGCGAAACTCAAGGGCACGAAGACGGAAGAGAATCTGAAGGCCGCGTTCGCCGGCGAGAGCCAGGCGAACCGGCGCTATCTGTATTTCGCTCAGAAGGCGGACGTGGAGGGCTTCAACGACGTTGCGGCGGTGTTCCGCTCGACGGCGGAAGGCGAAACCGGGCACGCACACGGCCATCTCGAGTTCCTCGAGGAAGTCGGCGATCCCGCGACGGGCGAGCCGATTGGCAACACGTCGCTGAACCTCAAGGCCGCGATCGCCGGCGAGACGCACGAATACACCGACATGTATCCCGGCATGGCCCGCACCGCGCGACAGGAAGGCTTCGACGAGATCGCCGACTGGTTCGAGACGCTCGCCAAGGCTGAGAAGTCGCACGCCGGCAAATTCCAGAAGACGCTGAACGAACTGCCGAAGTAAGCGGCGCGTTTATCCGATCAGGTCTCACCCCGCGGCGCGGCGTCGCGTCGCGGGCGGGGTGGGGCCGGTCTTTCCATGTGAGGCAACCCAGCCATGCGCGAAGGCAGCCTCGAAGCACCGACGCGGCACAGGATCGCTTGGCAGGATCCTGATTTCTACGACGAGGCGAAGCTCGATGCCGAGCTGCGCCGCATCTTTGACATCTGCCACGGCTGCCGCCGCTGCTTCAATCTCTGCGACTCGTTCCCGCGCCTTTTCAACCTCGTCGACAACTCGCCGAACGAGATGCTGGACGAGGTGCCGAGCGCCGATCTCAAGACCGTCGTGGACGCATGCACGCTGTGCGACATGTGCTTCATGACGAAGTGCCCGTACGTGCCGCCGCACGAGTTCAATCTCGACTTTCCGCATCTGATGCTGCGCTATCGCGCGGTCGAGGCGCGCAAGGGCAAGGTGCCGTTCGTCGAGCGCGAGCTGACCAAGACCGACCGCAACGGCCGCATCGGCAGCGCGGTGGCGCCGCTGGCGAACTGGGCGGCATCGACCGAGAACAAGCTCACGCGCAGCGTTCTAGAGAAGGTCGCCGGCGTCGATGCCGAAGCGCGGCTGCCGAAATATTACGGGCCCACTTTCGCCGTGCGCGCGAAGCGCGAGGCGGTTGAAGTGAACCGGTCGGCACCTGCCGCCGCCGCCGGCCGCAAGGCCGCGCTCTATGCGACCTGCTTCGTCAACTACAACAACCCGACGATCGGCATGGCGACACGCGCCGTGCTCGCGCAGAACGGCGTCGAGACCACCGTTGCCTATCCGCGCTGCTGCGGCATGCCGCAGCTCGAGCATGGCGAACTGGCGAAAGTCGCCGAGAACGCGCGAGTCGTTGCGGCTGAACTCGAGCCGCTGATCGACCAGGGCTACGACATCGTCGCGCTCGTGCCGTCCTGCGCGCTCATGCTGAAATTCGAATGGCCGCTGATCGTGCCGGACGATCCGAAGGTCAAGAAACTGTCGGAAGCGACCTTCGATATCGCCGAATACGTGATGGACATCGCCAAGCGCCATGGCCTGGTCCCCGGCCTCAAGCCGATCGAGGGCGGCATCACGCTGCATCTCGCCTGCCACGCGCGCGCGCAGAACATGGGCGCGAAGGCGGCGGAGATGCTGCGCCTCATTCCCGGCGCCAACGTGCAGGTGATTGAGCGCTGCTCGGGCCATGGCGGCTCGTGGGGCGTGATGAAGGCGAATTTCCAGACGGCGCTTAAGGTTGGCAAGCCGGTGGCGCGCACGGCCCTGAAGAACGGCAACGTGCACATCGCCTCCGAATGCCCGCTCGCCGCCGAGCACATCGTCCAGGGCGTCGAGAAGATCGACGACGATAAGGCGCTCGCCAGCGCGCATGCGCATCATCCGATCGAGCTGTTCGCCCGCGCCTACGGATTGGTCTGAGGAGCACTCGCATGTCCATCACGATGCCTGCCGCAAAGCGGAAGATCACCCGCGACGACATCCTGTCCATGGACGTCTATGGCCGCGAACGCGCGACGCTGCGCCAGAATGTGGTCGCGATCAAGCGCCATCGCCGCGTCGAAGTGGGGCCGATCGCAACGTTTTATTTCGAGAACTATCAGACCATGTGGCACCAGGTGCACGAGATGCTGTTCATCGAGAAGGGCGGCGAGGCCCAGATCGAGGACGAGCTGCACGCCTACAATCCGCTGATTCCAAACGGTAGCGAGCTGGTCGCCACGGTGATGTTCGAGATCGACGATCCCGTGCGCCGGGCGAAGACGCTGCTACGGCTCGGCGGGATCGAAAACCATATGTTCCTGCAGATCGGCGGCGAGAAGGTGCGCGGCGTGCCGGAAGGCGATGTCGAGCGCACGAAATCCGACGGCAAAACCTCATCGGTGCACTTCGTGCATTTCCCGCTGACGCCCACGCAGAAGGCGGCCTTCCGCGATGCCGGCGCGCAGATCGTGCTCGGCTTCGACCATTCCGAGTACGGCCACATGACCATGCTGCCCGAGGCGACGCGCGCGGCATTGGCTTCGGATCTGCAAGACTAGCCGCCGCTTCCCTGCACGCGCGAACCGGGCTACAAGCCTTCGGATGCCGTCATCCGAACTGCTGATCGCGTTCGCGGTCGCCACCCTGATCTTCGCCTTCATGCCCGGCCCCGCCATGCTCTACACGGCCGCACAGACGGTGGCGCGCGGGCGCAAGGGCGGCTTCATGGCCGCATTCGGCATCCATTGCGGCGGCTATGCGCATGTGCTTGGTGCCATGCTCGGCCTATCGGCGCTGTTCCAGCACATTCCGACGCTCTACACTGCGGTGAAATTCGCCGGTGCCATCTATCTCGTCTGGCTCGGCATCGCCATGATCCGCGCCAACAGCGATCCGGAGGCGATGCCGAAGATCGCGGTCCGCAGTCCCTACCGCGCCTTTGCGGACAGTGTCGTTGTCGAGGTGCTGAATCCGAAGGCGGCCCTCTTCTTCCTCGCCTTCCTGCCGCAATTCGTCGAAGTCGACGCCGGCGCGCCGCTCTGGCTCCAATTCCTCGTGCTCGGCACGCTGGTGAACGTCACGTTTTCATTGGCCGATATCCTGACGGTGCTGCTGGCCTCCGCGGCACTGGCGCGCCTGCGCCGCAGCCATGCCGCACAGCATGTCCTGCGCTGGACCGGCGGCTCGGTGCTGGTCGGCCTCGGTGCCCACATGGCGGCCTCGCGCACCTGACGCGAAGAGAGCGGGCCTTTCGACCCGCCCTCCATGACGAGAACCAAACCTCAGCCGATCCTAGTCTTCGCGAACGGCAGGGACCGGATGCGCTGGCCCGTGGCGGCCGCGATTGCGTTCGCAACGGCCGGCGCAATCGGTGGCACGCCCGGCTCGCCGACGCCGGTCGGCGGCTCCGTGCTCGGGACGATATGCACCTCGACCTTCGGCATCTGCTCGATTCGGAGCGGTGTATAGCTGTCGTAGTTCGACTGCTCGACGCGGCCGCTGTCGAGCGTGATTGCTTCGGCCATCGCGGCACTCAGGCCGAAAGCGATGCCTCCCTCCATCTGCGCACGGACGACGTCCGGATTGATCGCGAGACCACAATCGACCGCACAGACGACGCGCTCCACCTTGAAGCCGCCGCTGCCGTCGAGGCTTATCTCCGCCACCTGTGCGACGCGGGTAGCGAAGGATTCATGCAGCGCGACGCCACGGAAACGGCCGGAGGGCAAGGGCGCACCCCATCCCGCCCTGTCAGCCGCCAGGTTCAGCACGGCGAGATGGCGCGGGTGGTCGCGCAGCAGCTCGCGGCGCAGCGCCACCGGATCCTTGCCGCTCGCCGCGGCGATCTCGTCGATCATTGTCTCCATGACATAGGCCGTATGGGTGTGGCCGACTGAACGCCACCACAGCACCGGCACGCCGACCTTGGCGTTTGTCACCTCGGTACGGAACGGCGCAATCGCGTAGAGCGTGTCCGACACGCCCTCGACGGAGGTCGCGTCGACGCCGTTCTTGACCAGCATTGACTCGAAAGGCGTGCCGACGAGGATCGACTGCCCGACGATGCGATGGTGCCAGCCGGCGATATTGCCGCGTCCATCGAGCCCGACGCTTACTTTGTGCACCATCAGCGGCCGGTAGCGGCCGCCCTGCATGTCGTCCTCGCGCGTCCATTGCACTTTCACCGGCGCGCGCCAGCCGATCGCCTTCGCTGTCTCCACCGCTTCGACGATGATCTCGGAATCGGGTGTTGCGCGCCGGCCGAAGCCGCCGCCGGTCTTCATGACATGTAGGACCACCTTGTCGGGTGTTGTTTCGGCGATCTTCGCCGCCACCGCCTGGTAGAGGTCGGGGATCTGGTGCCCGCCCCAGACCTCGATCGTGTCGCCGCTGCGGCGGGCCACGGCATTGAGCGGTTCCATCGCTGCGTGCGCCAGATAAGGAAACTCGTAGGTCGCCTCGATCGTACGCGCAGCACCGCGCAGGCCCGCCAGCGCGTCGCCGCGCTCTGCCGCGACATGCTCGCCGGGTCGGTCGGCCAGCGCTTTGTATTCGGCGAGCAGCGCGTCCGTGCCGCGGGTCTCCGCCTTGCTCTCGTCCCAATCGATCTTGAGCGCCTCGCGGCCTTTGATCGCCGCCCAGGTACTGTCAGCGACCACCGCTACGCCACGCGAGATCGGCACGACATCGACCACTCCCCTGACGGCCTTCGCGGCCGCCGCGTTGAACGACCGCGCCGACGCGCCGAACTTCGGCGGATGCGCAATGACTGCTGTGAGCATGCCGGGCAGCCGAACGTCGAGCGTAAAGTCCTGCCGCCCGCTCGATTTCTCGCGCGTGTCGATGCGCTTCACCGAGTCGGAGCCGATATAGGTCCAGTGCGCCGGCGACTTGAGCTGCACGTCGGCCGGCATCGGCTCGCGCGCGGCGGCCTCGGCCATCTCGCCGAAGGTGGCGCGCCGGCCCGAAGGATGGGTCAGCACGCCTTTTTCGACGCGGATCTCGGAGGCCGGAACGCTCCATGTCTTGGATGCGCCCGAAACGAGCATGGCGCGCGCAATCGCACCAGCGCGGCGATAGCGCTCGAAGGACGACGCCATCGCCGTCGATCCGCCGGTGCCCTGCGCTGCGCCGCCCCAGGCAATGTTGCCATAGAGCTTCGTGTTGCCGGCAATGCCCTGTGCGCGCATTTGCGCCCAGTCGGCATCGAGCTCTTCGGCCACAAGTGTGGCGATGCCGTGATAGGGACCCTGGCCCATGTCCATATGCGCCGAGAGGATTGTCACGGTGTTGTCCGGTGCGATTCGCAGATAGGCGTTGAACGGATTAGGCGCCGCCGCGGCGGCGCCTTGCGCCCGCACGCCCGGGACACGGAACGCAACGGTCAGGCCGACACCGGCCGCGCCGGCCAGGAACTGACGGCGCGTGGGGCTCAGCGAGTCCTTACAAAGGTATTTGGCAAGCATGGCATCACCTCAGGCGAGCGATTTCGCGGCTTCGTGGATCGCCGCGCGGATGCGGACATAGGTTCCGCAGCGGCACAGATTGCCGTTCATCGCGGCATCGATATCGCTGTCGGTGGGTTTCGGGTTTTCGGTCAGCAGCGCGACTGCCGACATGATCTGGCCCGACTGGCAGTAGCCGCATTGGGGCACGTCGAGCTTCTGCCAGGCCTCCTGCACGGCAAGCGCCGTCTTGCCTTCGATGCCCTCGATCGTGACGATGTTCTGGCCGGCAATGCCCTCGACGGGCGTACTGCACGAGCGCGTCGGCGTTCCGTCGACATGGACGGTGCAGGCGCCGCATTGCGCAGCGCCGCAGCCAAATTTCGTTCCGGTGAGCCCGAGCGTGTCGCGCAGGACCCACAGCAGCGGGGTTTCGGGATCGACGTCGACGGTATGCGGACGTCCATTGACTTTGAATGAAATCATTGGATGCCTCCGGAAGAGCGCCGCGAGTCATTGTCGCGCTAGT
>DATAAP010000030.1:0-4009 GCA_036260035.1 Alphaproteobacteria bacterium
TCGGGGCGATGCGGCCTGCTTCGAGGTTGCCGATGAGATTGGCGATCTTCGCCCGGGCGTCGGCGCCCATCAGAATGTGCAGCCCGAGCGGCGGCGGGCCGCTCTGGGCGATGCGCGCCCGGAGCCGGGCGAAGAACGCGAGCGCGAGATCCCGCTGGCTGCGCTCGCTCTCCACCGTGAACCCAGCCGCCTCCAGCCCGCGGCGATATCCGGCCGCATCCACGAGGAAGGATGTAGTCGGGCTCGCCGCCCAGGCCACTGGAAACTCAAGCTCCCCTTCGCTGACCCGCATGACGTCGTAGACGCCGAACACGCCGCCGCGCCTCAGCACGCGGGCCGCCTCGCCGAAGAGCCGGTCCTTGTCGGGAATGTTCATGCCGACATGCAGGAGGGTCGCGACATCGAAACTGCCGTCGCCAAACGGCAGCGAGGTAGCACTGCCGACGCGGTAGGTCACGCTGCCCTCGAGCCCGACCATGCGCGTCAGGTTCTGCGCCACCTCCACATACTCGGGCGTCAGATCGATGCCCGTGACCTGGCAGCCATAACGCCGCGCGAAGAAACGGGCTGGTCCGCCTAAGCCGCTGCCGATATCGAGCAGCCGCGTGCCCTGCTCGAGCCTGAGCCGTTCGGCCAGCTCGGTCGTGGCTTGCTGGCCGCCCATGTGGAACTCGTCGATCGCCGACAGGTCCTCCGGCCGGACATGGCCTGGTGCACGGCCCAGCGCCTGCAGGCCCTTGAGCACCGCCTCCTGCAAATTGCCTTGCGTGTAATGGCGCGACACGTCCTGCTCGACGGTCACGGACACCTCCCTTGGGCCGGGTGGACGCCCTATCGCACCTCGACCCAGAGCTTCATTTTCGGATGAATGCCGCAAAAGACAAGATACCTGTCCGGCTCGGCGAAGCGCACGCGCGTGTCCTCGCCCGGCTCCTGCAGGCCGCTGTTGAAGGTCAGCTTCGGGTGGTTGACCTGGATGTTGTGTGCGCGCGTGTCGTCGTTGTGCATCACAAGCTCGTCGCCGGCGCGCAAGGTGACCTCCTGGACCGAGAAGGCCCGATCCTTCTGCGTGACCGCGGTCTCGGCGGCCCAAGCCGCACCTCCGGCGATCCCGATGGTCAACGCCGCAGCCAGCTCAATTGAACGGCGACCAGCGGACATCGGGGTCCTTGTCATCGGTCAGCGCCTCGAGGAACGCGACGAGGTCGGCGCGCTCCTCGTCAGTCAGTGCGATGCGCTTGAGGTCGTCGGAGAGCGTCGGCCGCTCGACGATGCCGTCCGCGTAGTGATCGACGACGGCGCGCAAGCTGGGCAGCGAGCCGTCATGCATGTAGGGCGGCCGCCGCGCTACGTTGCGCAGCGCGGGCGTCTTGAACGCATAGTTCAGCATTGGGACGTTGATGATCGGCCCGCGGCCCGAATCGTCGGTGTTCGGCAGGCCGGTGTCGTGGAACCCGTCGTCGGTGAGCCGCCAGCCGACATGGCATTGGATGCAGTTCGCCTTGCCCGCGAACAGCGCAAAGCCGCGCTTCGCCGCCGGTGCGAGCGCGTCTTCCTCGCCCTCAACCCAGCGGTCGAACGGCGTGGTGCCTGAGACAATGGTGCGCTCGAACGCCGCGATGGCGCGCGCGACGTTGCGCTCGGTGACGTGCGGCTCCTCGGGAAAGGCCTCGGCGAACATCCCCTGATAGAAGCCGACGCGCTGCAGACGTGCGATCGCGTCGACCATCTTGAGGTCCATCTCGTCACTCGCCTCGATCGGGATGAGCGACTGCGCCTCCAGGCTCGGTGCGCGGCCATCCCAGAAAAACGTCTCGCCCCAGGCGGTGTCGAACAGGGTAAGCGTGCGCCGCTGCAGCGCGTGGCCGCCTGCGCCGACGGCGCGCGGCCGTCCATCCTGCCAGTCGCGTTCCGGCTGATGGCAGTCGACGCAAGCGAGCGACTGGTCGCCTGACAGGCGCCGGTCCTGGAACAGCGCCCAGCCGAGGCGCACCTTGGCCGCGGAGATCGGATTGTCCGGCGGCGTCGGTGGTTGTTCGGCGGGGCGACGGAACTGCGCCTTCAGCGCCGCAAGATCGTCGCCGGCCAGCGCGCGGCCGGCGAGCGCAACCGTCAGCGTGCCGGCCAGCAGCAGCGCTATCAGCGCGCGCATGGCCGCCTCACATCAGTGGAACCGGCTAGCCTGCAGCTCGATCCGCGATGTCGCTGCCTGGAACTCGCCGGCGGAGAGCTTCGGCTGCTCGGGCGGCACCACACCCGGATAGGCCTTGCCGAGATCGTTGAAGGCCTTGAGCATCGCCTCATAGGCCTGCGCGTCCTTGGCGCGCAGCGCCTTCTCGTTGCGGCCCAGATACGCCTTGCCGGCGGCGACGAAGCCACGGCTGTCCTGGTATTCGACAGCATTGGCGATGCGGCCATTCTCGATGGCGGCTTCATATTCCTCCGTCGCGACCTTCAGCACCAGCACGGCGACGCGCGACGCGAATCCGGGGCTGTTGCGCTCTTTCGCCGGGATGATCCGCGCCGCCGCTTCGATCTTACCTAACAGCGCTTTCTGCTGCTCAGCGATTTCGGCCACCGGCTTTCTCGCCTTCATGGCATCGGCAAGCGCCTGCAGCTCCTTTTTGAAGTCGCGCGACTTGTGCTCCGCGAGCTCCGGCTCCAGCTCCTCGTATATCTCCTCCAGCGGGTGCAGGTAGTGCGGCAAAGCGTCTTCGGGCCGCTTCGCTTCGTAGAGCTCCTTGCCGACCGCGAGATGGCCGCGCACCAGCAGCAGCCGCGCGATATACGCCTCATGCTCGCCGGCACCGGCCAGCGCCCCGGCCTCGCCCCCTTCGCCGCCCTCGCCACCTTCGCCCCCCTCCGGTTTCGCCGCAGTGCCATGGCCGTGATGCGTGCCCTTCTCGCCACCCTGCGCCTGGGCGAGGCGCTGGAGGCCAGGCGCCTCACCGCGAACGCCAGGTTCGCCGTCGAGCGGGCCAGCCCCCGCGGCGCCCAGGCCCAGCGCGCTGGTGCCGGCCAGCAGCCAGCTTCCCATCCCGAGCCAGATGCGGGTACGGCGCTCGATCGGCATATGTGAACTCCTTCAGCAATCGAATGAATCGGCGCACTATACTGCGAGTAATTCTTAGTTGCAAATACCACGCCAATGCGGCCCGGCCGCTGCTAGACTGGCGCCATGATCCTGTGCATCGCCGACGTGCTCTCCACCGTCGATCTCGCCGCTCTCCGCCGCGGGCTCGGCAAGGCCGTCTTTCAGGACGGCCGCAAGACCGCCGGCTGGCATGCGCGCGAGGTGAAGCGCAACGAGCAGGTCGCCTCCGTCTCGCGCGCCGCGCGCGAGGCCGGCGAGCGTATCGCTGCCGCCCTCAAGGCGAATCCGGTCTTCAATGCCGGCGTGCAGCCACGCGCCATCCGCCCATTCCTGATCAGCCGCTATGGCGAAGGCATGGAGTACGGACCGCATGTCGACGATGCGATCATGGGCAGCGAGCAGCGCCTGCGGTCCGACGTCTCCGTCACGGTCTTTCTCAACGGGCCGGAGGAATATGATGGCGGTGAGCTGGTGATCGAGACGGCCGGCGGCGAGCAGAGCTTCAAGTTGCCGGCGGGGCACGCGATAGCTTATCCGTCGACCACCCTGCACCGCGTCGAGAAGGTGACGCGCGGCACGCGGCTGGTGGCGGTCACCTGGGCGCAGAGCCTGGTGCGCGCGGCCGAGGACCGCGAGATCCTGTTCGACCTCGACATGGTGCGCCGCGCGATTTTCGAGCAGCGCGGCAAGACGCGCGAGTTCGACCTCATCGCCAAGAGCTACGCCAACTTGCTGAGAAAGTGGAGCGACGTGTAGCGCGCTGCCTCAACGGCGGGCCGGGCTGATCACCCCGGGTGTCTGGACTTGCCCTTCGACGGTGCTGCGCAGAAACTCGGTCAGGAATTGCTGGTGGTCGCGGGATGTAAAGCGGCCCAAGACAAGGAGCCCGATCCCGAATGCGACCATCGCCACAGG
>DATAAP010000031.1:0-5233 GCA_036260035.1 Alphaproteobacteria bacterium
CGGGCCCGCGCGGCATCACCGCCTTCCTGATCGAGAAGGGTTGGAAGGGGTTCGCGACCGCGCAGAAGCTCGACAAGCTCGGCATGCGCGGTTCCAACACCTGCGAGCTCGTTTTTCAGGACTGCGAGGTGCCGGAGGACAACGTGCTCGGGCAGGTGGGCAAGGGCGTCAACGTGCTGATGAGCGGCCTCGACTACGAGCGGGCGGTGCTCGCGGCTGGGCCGTGTGGGATCATGCAGGCCTGCCTCGACGTGGTGGTGCCCTACGTGCACGAGCGCAAGCAGTTCGACCAGCCGATCGGCAGTTTCCAGCTCGTCCAAGCCAAGCTGGCGGACATGTACACGACGACCAACGCCTGCAAGGCGTATGTCTACGCGGTCGCAAAGGCCTGCGACCGCGGGCAAACGACCCGCAAGGACGCGGCCGGGGCCATCCTCTACGCGGCCGAAAAGGCGACCCAAGTGGCACTGGACGCCATTCAACTCCTCGGCGGCAACGGCTATATCAACGACTATCCGACCGGGCGCCTGCTCCGCGACGCGAAGCTCTACGAGATCGGCGCCGGCACGTCGGAGATCCGCCGCTGGCTGATCGGCCGCGAGCTGTTCGAGGAGACGAAGTGATGCGCTTGCTCATCGCCATCTTCCTGCCATTCCTGCTGTTCTTCACCATCGGCCGGCCGCTCGCCGGCATCATCTGCCTAATCCTGCAGATCACGTTGATCGGCTGGATCCCGGCGGCGTTGTGGGCAATATACGCGCTGTCGCAGTGGAACACCGACAAGAAGATCGAAGCCGCGCGGCGCGAAGGGGCGAGGATCTAATGCGGCGCCTGATCTCCTCCGGCTCGACGTTCGAAAAGGCGTGGGGCTACTCGCGCGCTGTGGTGCAGGGCGACTGGATCTTCGTCTCGGGCACAACCGGCTTCGACTACGCGACGATGACTATCGCCGACGATCCGGTCACGCAGACGCGCCAAGCCTTCAAGAATATCGAAACGGCGCTGGCGAGCGCTGGCGGCGCGACGCTCGGCAGCATCGTCCGCGTGCAGTACTTCGTGCCGCGCGTCGACGATTGGAAGGTCATTGCACCGGTGCTCGGCGACATTCTCGGCGATATCCGTCCTGCGGCGACAGCCCTGGTCTGCGACCTCATCGATCCGCGCATGCGGATCGAGATCGAGGCGACCGCCTTCCGGCCGGAAGGCAGTTGGCAGAGCGCGTCCTGATGCCGGCCGTCCTGATCACCGGCGCCGGGCGAGGCATCGGGCTCGAATTTGCGCGCCAGTACGCCGCCGATGGCTGGACGGTGTTGGCGACCGTGCGCGATCCGGCGAAGGGTGCGCCTCTCGCAGCGCTCGGCAAGCAAGTCGAGGTGCATCTCCTCGACGTGACGGACCGCCCTGCCATCGCAATGCTCGCGCACGAGCTGGATGGCCGCGCGATTGATATCCTGATCTGCAATGCCGGCATCTACGGCAACAGATCGAAACAGGAGTTCGGCGCCGTCGACTGGGCGGAATGGGAGGCGGTGCTGAAGACCAACGTGATGGCGCCGCTGGCGCTCGCCGAGTGCTTCGTCGATCATGTCGCGCGCAGCGAGCGCAAGCTGATCGTGATGATGACAAGCCAGATGGCGTCGACCGAGGAAGCGAGCGGCGGTGCTTATGTTTATCGCAGCAGCAAGGCCGCGCTGAACAATGTCGCGAAGAATCTGTCGGAGGACCTCGCCGCGCGCGGCATCACCGTGATCGCAATGGATCCGGGTTGGGTCAAGACCGATATGGGCGGCGCCAGCGCGCCGCTGACGCCGGAATACTCGGTGCGCAACATGCGCAAGATGTTCGCAAAGGCCGGCCGGCGCCAGACCGGCCACTATCTGCGCTACGACGGCGCGACGCATCCATGGTGAGAGGGGAGGACGCATGACAGGAACGAAATGGCATATCGCGCAGCTGAACCTCGCGCGCGCCGTGGCGCCGCTCGACAGCCCGCAGCTGGCCGAGTTCGTCGCTGCGCTCGATGCCATCAATGCGCTGGGTGAAGCCTCGCCTGGCTTCGTCTGGCGCCTGCAAGGCGACGTCGGCAACGCAACCGACATCAAGGTCAGCGACGATCCTAACCTCATCGCCAACATGACAGTTTGGGACTCCGTCGAGGCGCTGTTCCAGTTCGTCTACCGCTCCGGCCACACGAAGGTCATGGCGCGTCGGCGCGAATGGTTCGAGAAGCCGACCGAAGCCTATCAGGTGCTGTGGTGGATCCCGGAGGGCGCCATCCCGACGATCGAGGAGGCAATGGCACGCCTGCGCCATCTGCGCGAGCACGGCGCCACGCCGCATGCCTTCACCTTCAAGGATCGCTTCCCCCCGCCCGACGAGCCCGGCGCGGCGACCGATATGAAGCCCGAGCCGTATTGCGTGGGGTGGTCCTGAGTGCAGCTCACCGACTCCCAGATCTTGATCCGTGATACGGCGCGCGCGTTCGCGCAGGAGAAGCTTGCTCCCAACGCGGCGGAATGGGACCGCACGGCGACGTTCCCAAAGGCGGCGATTGCCGAGATGGGCAAGCTTGGCTTCATGGGGATGCTCGTGCCCGAGGAGTGGGGTGGCGCTGGCTCCGACCATGTGGCCTATGCGCTGGCGATCGAGGAGATCGCTGCCGGCGACGGATCGTGCTCGACCATCATGAGCGTGCACAACTCCGTCGTCTGCATGCCGATCCTGACGTTCGGCACGCGCGAGCAGCACGAGCGCTTTCTGCGGCCGCTGGCGCAGGGCAAGCAGCTCGGCGCCTTCTGCCTGACCGAGCCACAGGCGGGCTCGGATGCGTCGGCGATCAAGACGCGCGCGCGGCGTGACGGCAATCACTGGGTGCTCAGCGGCACCAAGCAGTTCATCAGCTCCGGCTCGACCGCCGACCTCGCCATCGTCTTCGCGGTGACGGACCCTGCCAAGGGCAAGAAGGGGATCAGCGCCTTCATCGTGCCGACGGACACGCCAGGATGGACGGTCGCGCGCGTCGAGCACAAGCTCGGCCAGCGTGCCTCCGACACCTGCCAGATCGTGTTCGACGAGATGCGGCTGACGCCCGACCTGTTGCTGGGCGAGGAAGGCGAAGGGTACAAGATCGCGCTCGCCAATCTCGAGGGCGGCCGGATCGGCATCGCATCGCAGGCGGTTGGCATGGCCCGCGCCGCCTACGAGGCGGCGTTGGCCTATGCGCAGCAGCGCGAGACCTTCGGCAAGAAGATCATCGAGCATCAGGCCGTCGCCTTCCGACTCGCTGACATGGCTACGCAGATCGCCGCGGCGCGGCATCTCGTGCTCGACGCGGCGCGGCTGCGTGATGCCGGCCAGCCCTGTCTTACAGAGGCGGCGATGGCGAAGCTGTTCGCATCCGAGATCGCGGAGAAGGTCTGCTCAGACGCCATCCAGATCCATGGCGGCTACGGCTATCTCAACGACTTTCCCGTCGAGCGCATCTACCGCGACGTGCGCGTCTGCCAGATCTACGAGGGAACCAGCGATGTCCAGCGGCTCGTCATCAGCCGCGCGCTAGCGAAGGGGTAGGCAATGCCACAGCCGATCGAGTTCTACTTCGACTTCTCCAGCCCGTACGGGTATCTCGCCTCGACGCAGATCGACCAGCTCGGCGAGAAATACGGCCGCACGGTGACGTGGAAGCCGTTCCTGCTCGGCGCCGTGTTCAAGGTTTCGGGCTCGAAGCCGCTGGTCGACCTGCCGTTGAAGGGCGAGTATTTCCTGCGGGACTTCCAGCGGTCCGCCGGGTTCTACGGCGTGCCGTTCAAGCTGCCACCTGGCTTCCCCTTCGCGCCGATTGCCGCCAGCCGGGCCTATTACTGGCTCTTCGACCGCGATCCCGAGCTCGCCCGGCGGCTGGCCAAGGTGGTCTATCACGCCGGACTCGGCATCGGCCGCGACATCGCCTCGATCGACGTGATCGCTGAGCTGGCCGCCCCGCTCGGTATTAGGGCTGACGAGCTGAAGGCCGCTGTCAATGATCAGGCGATCAAGGACCGGCTGCGCGTCGAGGTGGATGGTGCCATCGCGCGCAAGGTGTTCGGTTCGCCCTTTATCTTCGTCGACGGCGAGCCGTTCTGGGGCGTAGACCGCCTGCCGCAGGTCGAGAAATGGCTCAAGACGGGCGGGTGGTGAGTACCGCATGAGCATTCTCCGCACCGCAGCCGATACGCGCAGCGACGCGTTCCGAGAGAACGATGCGCTGATGCGCGCCGCGGTCGCAGACCTCCGCGCGAAGCTTGGCATCATCAAGCAGGGCGGCGGGGCGGCGGCCCGCGACAAGCACGTCAAGCGGGGCAAGCTGCTGCCGCGAGATCGGATCCGCGTGCTGCTTGATGTCGGCTCGCCGTTTCTGGAGCTGTCGCAATTCGCAGCGTGGGACATGTACGGCGGCGAGGTGCCGGCAGCCGGCATCATCACCGGCATCGGCCGCGTGTCGGGTCGCGAATGCGTGATCGTCTGCAACGACGCTACGGTCAAGGGCGGCACCTACTTTCCGATGACGGTGAAGAAGCACATCCGCGCCCAGGCGATCGCGCGCGAGAACCGACTGCCGTGCATCTATCTCGTCGATTCCGGCGGGGCCAACCTGCCGAACCAGGACGAGGTGTTTCCCGACCGCGAGCATTTCGGCCGCATCTTCTACAACCAGGCGACCATGTCGGCTGAGGGCATTCCGCAGATCGCCGTGGTCATGGGCTCGTGCACGGCGGGCGGCGCCTACATGCCGGCGATGTCGGACGAGAGCATCATCGTCAAGAATCAGGGCACGATCTTTTTGGGCGGCCCGCCGCTGGTGAAGGCAGCAATCGGCGAGGTGGTCACGGCCGAAGAGCTCGGCGGCGCCGATGTGCATTCGCGCACGTCGGGCGTCACGGACCACTACGCCAATGACGACACCCACGCGCTGGAGATCGCGCGGCAGATCGTGGCCAATCTGAACCACATGAAGAGCCCCGATGTGGTGGTGAAGCCCCCAGCCGAGCCGCTCTACGATCCCGAAGAGATCTACGGCATCGTGCCGCAGGACCTGCGCAAGCCTTATGACGTTCGCGAGGTGATCGCGCGCATCGTCGACGGATCGCGCTTCCACGAGTTCAAGGAGCGCTACGCCACCACGATCGTCACCGGCTTCGCCCGCATCTTCGGATACAAAGTCGGAATCCTGGCGAACAACGGCGTGCTGTTCTCG
>DATAAP010000032.1:0-5222 GCA_036260035.1 Alphaproteobacteria bacterium
GAGCGTCGGCATTGCCTTAAAGCGCGCCGGCGACACCATCATCCTGATCGGCGAAAGCGAAGGCTGGCTGGGCGCCTCGCTGTATGTCCGCGAGCTGTGCAAGAGCGACGAGATCAGCAAGCAGGTCTGGGCGCCGCCGCCGGTCGATCTTGGCTGGGAGAAGCGCAACGGCGGGCTCGTGCGCGCGGTGATCGAGGGCGAGCTGGTCAGCGCCTGCCACGACATTTCGGACGGCGGATTGTTGGTGGCACTGGCCGAAATGGCGCTCGCAGGCCGCCTCGGGTTGGATATCAAGACGCCCGACGAAGCCCCTGCGGCGCATGCATTCCTGTTCGGAGAGGACCAGGGGCGCTATGTCCTGAGCGCCCCCGACCCGCAGCCGATCCTGGCCTCGGCGCACGCGGTGGGCGTCACCGCCACCGTGCTGGGCAAGGTCACAGCCGGGGGTTCGTTGACACTGGATGGGCGCGTCCTTATATCGGTCGAGGAGCTGCGCAGCGCCCATGAGGGCTGGCTGCCGGCCTATATGTCTGCCCAATAGCGCTTAGGCCCCGCATCCATGCCGATGTCCGCCGCCGAGATCGAGCGCATGATCCGCGAGGCGATCCCCGACGCGAAGGTAACGATCGAGGATCTGCGCGGCGACGGTGATCACTACGCGGCGCATGTCGTAGCGGCCTCGTTCAAGGGTAAGACGCGGGTGCAGCAGCACCAGATGGTTTACCAGGCCCTCCGCGGCCGCATGGGCGGCGAACTGCATGCGATGGCGCTGCAGACGTCCGTGCCCGAGGGCGCCTGAAGCATTTCACCAGGAGATTTCCATGGACCAGACCGTCCAGCAGCGCATCAAGGAAGACATCCAGAACAATGATGTCGTGCTCTACATGAAGGGCAGCCCTGTCTTCCCGCAATGCGGGTTTTCCGCCGCCGTGGTGCAGATCCTCACTCACCTGAACGTAAAGTTCAAAGGCATCGATGTGCTGTCGGACCCGTCGATCCGCCAGGGCATCAAGGAATTCTCCAACTGGCCGACGATCCCGCAGCTCTACGTCAAGGGCGAGTTCATCGGCGGCTGCGATATCGTCCGCGAGATGTTCCAGACCGGCGAGCTGCAGCAGACCTTGCAGAGCAAGGGCGTCAAGGTCGCTTGATCGCGCAGAATCAGAAAGGGCGGCCTGCGGGCCGCCCTTTTCGTTTCGACGATCGACGTGGTCTGCTATCCGAGCACCAGATCGAACCGGCCGGCGATGGAGTCCGGCTCGATCTCGGGCGCGTCCAGGAGCGCCACCGTCACGGCCGCTCGCGCGGCGGGGTCGCGGATGCTGTTGTAGAGCCCGTCGCGCGCATTGAGCGGCTCGCCTGCAACGTACATCTGCGTTACCAACCGCTGCGCGCCGGGTGCCGTGATGGCGAAGTGGATATGCGGCGTGCGTCCGGGATACGGCACCGGACGGATCGTGCGAAAGCGATATGCGCCATCCACGGCGCTGACTGTTTCACCATAGCCCTGGAAGCCCGGATCGATCGGCGCGTCGCTTGTGTCGCGCGGGTGATGGTATCGGCCGAACGCATTGCACTGCCAGATCTCGATCCGCGCGCCGGGAATCGGCCGCTCATCACGGTCTAGAACGCGTCCGAACACATGCGTGATCTTGCCCTGCGCGCGCGCCGCGGCCCCGGCGACGCGCGCGAGGTCATTGTCGCGATCAAGCGGCAGTGAGCGCGGGTAGAACGGACCGGTGGTCTGCTGCGGCGTCGCCGGCATCGCTGCGAGCACGGGCGCAACGCGACCCAAAAGGGTGATGACAGCGCCGCCGCCGATCAGCAATAAGCGCCGTTCAATGTTCGCGCGTAACCACATGCGATCTAGTCTACCACGCGCCTCTTAGGACGCGGACGGCGCACACGCGCATTAGCTCCAATGAGGACACTCATGGGCCCTCGGGGCCGAAGGTCAGATCGTGCAGGTCGGAATCGTGGCGGGCCTCGGCAGCACGGTCATGGGCGCCGCCGGGAAACCTCACGTCAAAGCGCTGCTGGGTCACCTCGACCACGCCGACGGGATGCGCCGCGCGCAGCTTCTCCCAGGGAGCGAGGCTGACGGCGCCGACGAGGACGAGCGCGAGAGTCCACGCTGCGACCATTTCCGGGTGTCTTGACCAGGCCAGCATCGCACGTCTCCAGAATTTTCCTAAAGTTACGGCGACTGCACCGTTCCGGATGTGAGGTATCACGATGCAACCTACGCGTTAGGAAAACATGAATGCAGCCATGCTGAGCGAACCATGCTCAAAACCATGGTGAATGCGCTTACCGACCGCGTTTGCCCCTGCCGCACCGAGCGCCACAAACAGCGGCAGCAAGTGCTCATCGCGCGGATGCGCCTGCACGCCGCCGCTCGCGCGGTCGCGATACGCGATTAGGTCTTCGATCGCACCGGCCTCGATTTTCTGCGCGAGCCAATCATCGAAACCCTGCGCCCACGTCTCGGGCGCATCGGCGCGATTCCATGCAAGAACGCGCAAATTGTGCACGGCGCCGCCGCTCGCGAGAATCAAAACATCGTCATCGCGAAGCAGAGCAAGCGCGCGCCCGACCGCAACGTGATGCGCGGGCCCGCGGTGCGGCTGAATCGAGAGCTGCAGCACCGGAATGTCCGCATCCGGATACATCAGCATCAGCGGCACCCACGCGCCGTGGTCGAGGCCACGTGCCGGCTCGATCGCACTCACAATGCCGTGAGTCGAAAGCAGCGCCGCAGCGCGACGCGCGAGCTCGGGCGCGCCCGGCGCCGGATAGCGCATCCGATAGAGCGCGTCCGGAAAGCCGTAGAAGTCATGAATCGTCTCGGGATGCTCGGCACTGCTGACCGCCGGCTCGTCTGTTTCCCAGTGCGCCGATATCGCAATCACGGCCTTCGGGCGGGGCAGCGAGCCGCCGAGCCCGCGTAGGAAGGCGCAGGTGGGGCCGTTCTCAAGGATCAGGGTCGGCGCGCCGTGCGAGACGAACAGGCTGGGCAGGCTCATAGGTATGTCGCGCAGTGACAAAAAGTAACTCAGAGCATGTAGGCAGCTTGATTTCTCTGATAAAGTAGGTACCTATAGGTAACCGGCGCAGTTCCTGCTGCTCCGGCCATCAAGGAGAGTCCCGTGCCGCTACCGAAAAGCCCGATCGGCTGTCCGCTCGATTCCGTCCTCCGCCTCCTCATGGGGCCGTGGACGACGTACATCCTGTGGGTCCTGCGCTCGAACGGCCCGACACGTTTTGGTGAGCTCAAGCGCCGCGTCGCCGGCATTTCCGCCAAAGTCCTGACCGCGCGCCTGCGCATGCTGGAGCAGTCGGAGATCATCGAGCGCCACTACGCGCCGACGATTCCGCCGCAGGTCACCTACGCGCTCGCCAAGCGCGGCCACGAGCTCGCAGAGGTGCTGGACCGGCTGAACGCCCTGGCGCGGAGCTGGCACGGCGATGCCGTGCCCTGCCCGGAGCAGGTCGAAGCGAAGGAAGAGGTGCCGGAGGCGGCCGTCGCAGACTGACGGCCCCGCTCGGAACCACAGGTCTCGCCGCGTCGTTTGACCGGCATGCCTGAAGAGAACCGACCTACTCCCGTCGTCGGCAAGGAAGAGGCGCGCCAAGGCCAGCCGCAGGGCTTCGTGCGCACCATCATGTACATCTCGATCGCGCTAGCACTGCTCGGAATGTTCATCGCCTATCTGGTCATCAAGCCGTAGTGCGCGTCGCCGGCAACAAAAAAGCCGCCCGTCTCCGGGCGGCTTTTTGCGTGACGTAGGAACCGATCAGCGCGAGTAGAACTCGACGACCAGGTTCGGCTCCATCTGCACCGGATACGGCACATCGGCCAGCTTGGGGCCGCGCACGAAGGTGCCCTTCATGTCGCCCTCGCTGAACGACAGATATTCAGGAACCGTGCGCTCCTGCGACTGCACCGAGGCCAGCACCGCCGCGAGCTCCTTGGCCTTCGCCTTCAGCTCGATCGTGTCGCCATCCTTCACCATGTAGGACGGGATGTTGACCTTCTTGCCGTTGACACGGATGTGCCCGTGGCTGACGAGCTGGCGCGCCGCGAACGGCGTCACTGCCAGCTTCAGCCGGTAGACGACCGCGTCGAGCCTGCGCTCGAGCAGCTCAACCAGGTTCTCACCGGTGTCACCCTTGCGGCGCGCCGCCTCGGCATAGACCTTGCGGAACTGCCGCTCGGTGATGTTGCCGTAATAGCCCTTGAGCTTCTGCTTGGCCTGCAGCTGCAGGCCGTATTCGGAGGGCTTCTTGCGCCGCTGACCGTGCTGGCCGGGGCCGTACTCCCGCTTGTTGAGCGGGCTCTTCGCGCGGCCCCACAGGTTCACCCCGAGACGCCGGTTGATCTTATACTTCGATTCTGCGCGCTTGCTCATCGCCTCATCCGAGCCGAAACATTTCAGAAAAAGAAACAGGCGGCCAGGCACATGGTCGCGTGCGACCGGCCCGTCCCGCCAAAGCCGCGGTACTATACGTACGGGCTTTAACTTGTCAAACGCTTTGCCCAGCCTCGCTTGTTGCGGGAATGCCGGTTTTCCAGCGTTTTAGCCCCATTTCCGCGGGCGGCGGACCGGCTTGGGCCCTCCTCCCGAGCCTTTGGGCGGCGCCGAGTCGGCATGGGGGCGCTCGGTCAGGCCTGTGACGATGCCATGCAGGGTGCGGACCTCGTGCTGCATCAGGCCGGCCCGGGTGAAGATCGCGCGGATGTTCCGCGCCATGGTCGGCCGCATTTCCGGATTGCGCAGGAAGCCGCACTCGACCAGCTCCGACTCCAGCCGGTCGAGGAACTCGTTGACTTCGCCGGCCGTCGCAGCCTGCGCCTTGGCATCGGCGGCAATGCGCGGCGGCGTCTCGTCACCGGCCTGGTACCACTCATACGCTGCGATCAGCACCGCCTGGGCGATGTTGAGGGACGGATGCTCGGGATTGAGCGGCACGCGCAAAATCGTGTGCGCGAGCGTCACATCGTCGTTCTCGAGGCCGGTCCGCTCCGGTCCAAACAGGAAACCGGAACGCTCCGCGCGCGCGGCGCGCGCGCGAATCTCCGAAGCCGCCTCGCGCGCGGTCAGCACTGGCTTGACGAGCTCCCGGGACCGCCCCGTGGTCGCATAGACGTGGTGCAGATCGGCAATTGCCTCGGACGTTGAGTCGAAGATCCGCGCCCGCGCGAGCACGGCATCCGCGCC
>DATAAP010000033.1:0-6358 GCA_036260035.1 Alphaproteobacteria bacterium
CGCAGATCCGCCCAAGGCGTCTGCTGTACTGACTAAAGCAAAGGCGGATTGAGGCTTTCCGCCTCCGAAACGCTTGTAGACAACGGAGTTAACCCGGTAGGATACACAACATATGGTGTTTTAGATGCGACTCCTACATTACATATCGTCAGTTGCGGCTGCTGCTTTTGTCGCAGCGGCGGCAGCTGTAGCCAGTTCCGAAAGCGTCGCGGCGGATAAGCCCCTGGCATTGCACGGAACGCAGACCGCCCAGGCGACGACGGCAGCACAACCGGGGGACGCAAACCGCGCTCCACGCCGCGAGAACGGCGACATGGTGATCGGCGCGGCCAATGCCCCGGTGACGATCATCGAATATGCCTCGCTGACGTGCCCGCATTGCGCGCGCTTTCACGCCGAGACGCTGCCCAGGCTCAAGTCCGAATACGTCGAGACCGGCAAGGTTAAGTTCGTGTTCCGCGACTTCCCGCTCGACCGCCTTGCCCTTGATGCCGCGACGATCGCGCAGTGCGCCGGACCGGACCGCTATTTCACTTTTCTGGACGTGTTCTTCCAGCAGCAGCCGAACTGGACCAGCGGCAATGACGCCGGCGCGATGCTTGCCTCGCTCAAGCGGCTGGCGCGGACGGGCGGCATGACCGAAGCCCAGATCGAAGACTGCCTGAAGAACAAGCAGATGCAGGATACGGTCCTCGCCAGCAGAATGGCGGGCGAGAAGCAGTTCCAGGTCCGCTCCACCCCGACTCTCATCATCAACGGCCAGCGCCATTCCGGCGCCCTCTCGTTCGACGAGCTCGAAAAGATCCTCAAGCCGCTGCTCAAGTCGTAAGTCTCGGAGATTCCCGCAGGATGCAGTTCACCAAGCTCCGCCTCGCCGGCTTCAAGTCGTTTGTCGAGTCGACCGAATTCCTGATCGAGCCGGGCCTTACGGGCATCGTTGGTCCCAATGGCTGCGGTAAATCGAACTTGGTCGAGGCGTTGCGCTGGGTGATGGGCGAGAACCGCGTCAAGCAGATGCGCGGCGGCGAGATGGACGACGTGATCTTCGCCGGCACGACCAGCCGCCCGGCGCGCAACATCGCCGAGGTCAGCCTCGTCATCGAGAACCAAGACCGCAAGGCGCCGGCGGCGTATAACGACCTCACCGAGATCGAGATCGCGCGGCGCATCGAGCGCGGCCAAGGCTCGGTCTACCGCATCGGCGGCCGCGACGCCCGGGCGCGCGACGTGCAGCTCTTCTTCGCCGACATCGCTTCGGGCGCCCATTCGCCCGCCCTGGTCAGCCAAGGACGCATCGGCGCCATCATCAACGCCAAGCCGACCGAGCGCCGCGCACTGCTCGAGGAAGCCGCCGGCATCACCGGCCTGCATTCGCGCCGCCACGAGGCGGAGCTGAAGCTGAAGGCGGCCGAAGCCAACCTCGCGCGGCTCGATGACGTGCTGCGCACCCTCGATACCCAGTACCAGGGCTTGAAGAAGCAGGCGAAGCAGGCAGCGCGCTACCGCAACATGAGCGACCTGATCCGGCGCGCCGAGGCGATCCTGTACACGCTGCGCTGGCGCGAAGCGACTGCAGCGCGCGATGCCGCCGCCGAGCGGCTAGCTGCCGCGGAGCGCCAGGTTGCTGACATAACCGGCCGCGCAGCCGCTGTAGCGACGGAACTCGCCGAATCCGAGGCGGGCCTGCCCGCCCTGCGCAAGAGCGAGGCCGAAGCGGCGGCCGCCCTCGCCCGCCTGACCATCGCGCGCGAGCAGCTCGAAGCCGAGGAGGCGCGCGTCGCCGCCGCGCTAACGCAGGCCGAAGCGCGGCTCGCGCAGCTCGATGCGGACAGCGCGCGCGAGCGCAACCAGGCCGCAGATGCCGAAGCGGCGCTGCGCCGCGTCGCGGTGGAGCGACAGACTCTCGCGGCAGCCGAAATCGAGGCGGCCGATCTCGCCCGCGACACTGGCGCTGCCCTCAATGCGCAGCGCGTTAAGGTCGAGGAGCAGGATGCGGCGATCGCGCGCGCGACCGAGAGCGTCGCTGCCGCCGAGGCCGAGCGCGCGACCCTGCGGCGCACGATCGACGACCTCGCGCAGCGCATCGAGAAGCTGCGCGCGCGCCTTGCCGCCATCGAGGCGGAGCGCGACACTGTCGCTGCCGCGACGATCGAGGCGGCGCGGCATGAGAGCGCCGAGGCGCGCCTCCGGGCGGCCGAAGAAGCGCTCGACCAGGCCGCCGCAGCGCAGGAAGCCGCAGAAGCTGCGCGCCGCGCGGCTCAGGAAGAAGAACGCGGTGCGCGCGAGGCACTGCGCGCTGCGGAAGCCGAGCTCGGACGCATCGATGCTGAGCGTGCCGGCCTCGCGAAGATTCTCAAGGCGGTCGGCACCGGCGACCTCTTCGCGCCGGTCGTCGACCAGATCCGCGCCGTCCCGGGCTACGAGACGGCGCTCGGTGCCGCGCTCGGCGACGATCTGACGGCGCCGATCGACGCCTCGGCGCCGATGCATTGGCGCCTCGTCGACACGCTCGGCGAGGCGCCCGCGCTGCCGCTGGGCGCCGAGCCGCTCGCGAATTTCGTGACAGCACCCGCCGCGCTCGCGCGGCGGCTGTCGCAGATCGGCGTCGTCGCCGACGAGGAATCCGGCGCGATCGTCGCGCGCGGGCTGCAGCAGGGTCAGCGTCTGGTCAGCCGCAGCGGCGCGCTGTGGCGCTGGGATGGCTTCACCGTCAAGGCGGGCACGCCGACGGCCGCCGCGACCAAGCTCGCGCAGCGCAACCGGCTGAGCGAGCTCGAGCAGCCGCGCGCGGAGGCTGCGGCGCTGGTCGAAGCCGCGCAGGCGCGCTTCGCCGCGGCGGTCGAGGCGGGCCGCGCCGCCGAGACGCAGGACGCTGCCGCGCGCGAAGCCGCACGCAAGGCGCATGGCGAGCTGCAGGCCGCGCGCGACGCACAGGCCGCCCTCGCGCGCGAAGCAGCGGCACAATCCGCGAAACTCGCCGGCCTCGTTGAACAGGCGGAACGCCTGGCCGCCGACCTGGCCGAGCACATCGCACGCCAACAGGCGAGCGAGGAGAAGTTCGCGCAGATTCCCGATCCCAGCGCCGCGCGTGAACAGCTCGCCGGCGACCGCGCGGCCCTCGCGACCGAGCGCGCCGCCTTTGCGGAGCTGCAGGCAACCATGCACCGGCTGGAGCGCGAAGCCGATGCGCGGCATCAGCGCGTGCAGACGTTGGCACAAGACGAGACACAGTGGCAGGCGCGCGCCGCGAGCGCGCAGCGCCAGATCGAGATCCTGACCGAGCGCATCGCCCAGACGACGGCCGAGCGCGACGAGCTGGCGAACCGGCCGGCGCAGATCGCCGCCGAGCGCGACGCGCTGTTCGAAAAGCTCCAGGGCGCCGAACAGGCGCGCAACGAAGCCTCCGACGCGCTGGCCGAAGCGGAGAACGCGACGGCCGAGGCCGAGCGCCGCCTCAAGGCGATCGAGAATGAGCTTGGCACCGCCCGCGAGGACCGCGTGCGCGAGGAAGCGACCGCCGCCCAGGTCGCGCAGGCGCTCGATGAGCTTGCGCAGCGCATCCGCGAGCGGCTCGACTGCGCACCCGAAGAGACGCTCGCCGCCGGCGGGCTCGATGCCGACGACGAGCTGCCGGAGCTGCGCCAGATCGAGGCGCGGTTGGAGCGGCTGACCAAAGAGCGCGACACGATGGGTCCGGTCAATCTGCGCGCCGAGCAGGAAGCCGCCGAGCTCGAGCAGCAGATGTCGACCCTGCAGAGCGAGAAGGACGACCTCGTGCGGGCCATCGCGCGGCTGCGGCAGGGGATCGCCAGCCTCAACCGCGAGGGCCGCGACCGGCTGCTCGGCGCGTTCGAGACGGTGAACAAGAACTTCCAGGACCTGTTCGTGAAGCTGTTCGGCGGCGGCCGCGCGCACCTGTCGCTGGCGACGACGCTGCCGCCCGAAGCGCCAGACCAGCCGCCACGCGAGGTCGACCCGCTCGAGGCCGGTCTCGAGGTGATGGCGAGCCCGCCAGGCAAGAAGCTGCAGACGCTCTCACTGCTCTCGGGCGGCGAGCAGGCGTTGACCGCGCTGGCGCTGCTGTTCGCCGTGTTCATCTCGAATCCGGCACCGATCTGCGTGCTGGACGAGGTCGATGCACCCCTCGACGACGCGAACGTCGACCGGTTCTGCACGTTACTCGAGCATATCGGCACGACCACCGGAACGCGTTTCATCGTCGTCACGCACCACCGCATGACGATGGCGCGCATGGACCGGCTGTTCGGGGTTACCATGGCCGAGCGCGGGGTTTCGCAGCTCGTTTCGGTCGACCTCGCCGGCGCCGAGCGCATGCGCGCAACGGCCTGACGGATCGCGAAGCCTTCCTGCGCGTTTCCAACGCGTTGCTTGGCCGTGCGCGACGACTCGTCGGGCGGCTGCAAATGGAGCCCGTTTCATATGCGTTTTCACGCGTTTAGCGCGGCCGTTTCCGCCTTGACACCCCTTCCCCTCACCCGTATGGTGCGCGCCGCTTGGGGTCCGGGCTCAGCCGATGGCGGCAAGCTCGCGGCGCTTCCGTCATGACCGACGACAAATCAGCCTTCGATAAGCTCGAGGCCAGGTTGCGGCAGGCGCAGGCGTCGCGCAGCGATCACGGTTCCAAGCCCGGCCCTGCGCCACAGACGTCGATGACGAGCCAGATCGGCACGACCTATCGCGTCTTTGTCGAACTCCTTGCAGGAGTGCTGGTGGGGGGCGGGCTTGGCTGGCTGCTCGATCAGCAGTTCGGCACGCGGCCCTGGCTCATGCTGGCGCTCCTGCTGCTCGGAGTCGCCGCAGGATTTTGGAACGTGATCAGGACCGCGCGACGAATGGCCGCACAGATCGACCAGCCAAACGTGCGGCCTAAATAGCGATAATCAAGCAGCGAGCAGTTGGAGAGCGTAGACCGTGGCCGCCGAACACAGTCCGATGGAGCAGTTTGCGATCAAGCCGCTCATTCCGATCCATGTCGGCGGGCTTGATCTCTCCTTCACCAATTCCGCGCTGTTCATGGTGATCGCCGCGACGGTGGTCACCTTGCTGATGGTCGCAAGCTTCCGCGGCCGCTCGCTCGTCCCCAGCCGCATCCAATCCGTAGCCGAGCTCCTCTACGAGTTCGTCGCCAACATGGTGGAGAGCGTGTGCGGCTCCGAAGGCCGCAAGTACTTCCCATTCATCTTCACGCTGTTCACCTTCATCCTGCTGTGCAACCTGCTGGGGCTGCTGCCCTACGCCTTCACGGTCACCAGCCACATCATCATCACGGTCGCGCTGGCGCTGGTCGTGTTCATCGGCGTGACGATCATCGGCTTCGCCAAGCATGGCCTCGGCTTTCTCGGCCTGTTCGCGCCGCACGGCGTGCCTGGCTGGATCATGCCCTTCCTCGTGCCGATCGAGGTGTTCTCGTATTTCGTGCGGCCCGTCAGCCTCTCGCTGCGCCTATTCGCGAACATGATGGCCGGCCACACCATGCTCAAGGTGATCGCCGGATTCGTCGTGCTGCTCGGCGCATGGTTCGGCTGGGTACCGTTCGCCTTTGTCGTAATCCTGACCGCCTTCGAGATCCTCGTGGCGCTGCTGCAGGCCTACATCTTCGCCATCCTGGCTTGCGTCTATCTCAACGACGCGCTCCACCCGAGTCACTGATTTCCCGTCCTTACATCCCTCAAGAAAGGAAGTCTCTCATGGATGCCTCTGCTGCAAAGCTCGTTGCTGCCGGTCTCGCGATGATCGGCGTGGTCGGTGCCGGTGTGGGTATCGGCGTGCTGTTCGGCAATTACGTGTCCGCCGGCATCCGCAACCCGGCCGCGGCGCCAAAGATGTTCCCGCAGGTCATGATCGGCATGGCGCTCAGCGAGGCGACCGCCATCTTCTCGCTGGTCATCGCGCTGATGCTCTTGTTCGTGTTCTGAGCGCGAGCCGCAGCGAAAGACCGATGACCTCGCGCCTCACCGCGATCTGCCGTTCCGCCGCTGTGGCCGGCGCCGTCCTGCTGATGCAGGGGCCGCCGGCACTGGCGGCCGAAGGCGGATCGGCCGGCATGCCCCAGCTCGACCCGGCGGTGTTCCTGCCGCAGCTATTCTGGCTCGCCATCACGTTCATCGGTCTTTATCTGGTGATGTCCAAGGTGGCGCTGCCGCGGGTGAACGACGTGTTCGAGGCGCGCGCGACCCGCATCGCCGCCGATCTCGACCGCGCCGCCGCGCTCAAGGCGGAGGCCGAGGCTGCGATGCAGGCCTACGAGAAGACGCAGAGCGAGGCGCGCGCCAAGGCGGCGGATCTCGTGCGCCACACCGAAGCGGCGATGGCTGCGCAGACTGCGTCGCGCCAGGCC
>DATAAP010000034.1:0-12539 GCA_036260035.1 Alphaproteobacteria bacterium
GAGGAAGAAGAGACGGTCGTCATCGAGACGTGATGGTCGGTAAGGGGGACAATCATGCAGGCAGCCGCCGCCCGGCATTCTGAGAAGCGTTCGCTCGCATCGGCCAGGCGGCTGGTCGTCAAGATCGGCTCTGCGCTGCTGGTCGACGACGACAGCGGCGATATCCGCCGCGCGTGGCTGGATGGGCTCGCCGATGACGTGGCCGCCCTGAAGAAGCGCGGCGTCGAGGCGCTGATCGTCTCTTCGGGCGCGATCGCCGTCGGACGCCGTCATCTCGGCCTGGCGCAGAAGGCGCTCAAGCTCGAGGAGAAGCAGGCCGCCGCCGCGACTGGTCAGATCCGGCTGGCGCACGCCTATCAAGAGACGCTGGCGCGCCACGGCATCACGGTGGCGCAGATCCTCGTGACCCCTGACGACACGGAAGAGCGCCGCCGCCATCTCAACGCGCGCTCGACCGTGGCGCAGCTGCTGAAGCTCGGCGCCGTACCTGTCTTCAACGAGAACGACACGGTAGCGACGGAGGAAATCCGCTTCGGCGACAACGATCGGCTCGCCGCGCGCGTGGCGCAGATGGCGAGTGCCGACACGCTGGTGCTGCTCTCCGACATCGATGGGCTCTACACCGGCGATCCGCGCCGCGACCCATCAGCGCAGCGGCTCGACACCGTGCACGAGGTGACGCCGGAGATCGAGGCGATGGCCGGTGCAGCCGGCACGGCCTATTCGTCGGGCGGCATGGTGACCAAGCTCGCGGCGGCGAAAATCGCCCTTTCCGCCGGCTGCCGCATGGTGATCGCGCGCGGCGACGTCGACCATCCACTGGCCGCGTTGGATGCGGGTGCGTCCTGCACCTGGTTCATGCCGTCGACCGGGCCGAAGACGGCGC
Source organism: Alphaproteobacteria bacterium (assembly GCA_036260035.1). GTDB lineage: Bacteria > Pseudomonadota > Alphaproteobacteria > CACIAM-22H2 > CACIAM-22H2 > DATAAP01. The sequence continues at coordinate 887 of DATAAP010000034.1, forward strand.
GCAAGCGCTGGATCGCCGGTTCGCTGCGCCCCGTCGGCTCGCTGATCGTGGACGACGGCGCGCTTGCTGCATTGAGCGCGGGCAAGAGCCTGCTGCCCGCGGGCGTTCGTGCGGTCGAAGGCGACTTCCAACGCGGCGATCCCGTGATTGTGCGCGCTGCCGACGGCCGTGAGATCGCGCGCGGCCTCTCGGCCTATGCGGCCTCCGACGTGCGCCTGATCATGGGCCATAAGAGCGCCGACATTGCCGGCATCCTCGGTTATCGCGGCCGCGACGAAGTGATCCACCGCGACGATCTCGTTTTGAGCTAGGTCTCGTCCACGTCCGCCGCAATTCGCCCGTACCGCTTCGCTCTATGAACGCGACTCGGGGGGCACCGGTGGCGCGCTTTGAATCGGGACCGCGAAACGCGCTATATCAGGACCATGGCGACAACCGTAGCAAAACCCGACCTCGCCGCCACGATGCAGCGCATCGGCGCGGCCGCGCGCGCGGCCGCGCAGGCACTGTCGACCGCGCCGTCCGCCAGCAAGGACCGCGCCTTGCGCAGTGCCGCGGTGGCGGTGCGGCAGGCGCGCGAGCGGCTGCTGCAGGCCAATGCGCTCGACATCGCGTCGGCGAAGCAAGCGAACGCCACGAACGCGTTCATCGACCGTGTCATGCTCAATGCAGACCGCATCGAAGGAATCGCCAAGGGGCTTGAGGACATCGCAGCGCAGCCCGATCCGGTCGGTCATGTGCAGGAGGAATGGACGCGGCCGAACGGCCTCAAGATCGCGCGCGTCGCCGTGCCGTTCGGCGTCGTCGGCATCATCTACGAAGCGCGGCCGAACGTAACTGCCGACGCCGGCGGCCTCTGCCTCAAATCGGGCAATGCCGCAGTCCTGCGCGGCGGCTCGGAAAGCTTCGAATCCTCGAGGGTCCTGGTCGACTGCCTGCACGAGGGCTTGCGCGCTGCGAACCTTCCCGACGCCTGCGTGCAACTGGTACCGACGCGCGACCGCGATGCGGTCGGCCATATGCTGACGATGAACGAGTTCATCGATGTGATCGTGCCGCGCGGCGGCAAGCCGTTGATCGAGCGTGTCATGAAGGAGGCGCGCATCCCGGTGATCTCGCACCTCGAAGGTCTGTGCCACACCTACGTGCACCGCGCCGCCGATGTCGAGATGGCACGGCGCGTCGTGGTCAACGCCAAGATGCGGCGCACCGGGATCTGCGGTGCTACCGAGACCCTGCTGGTCGACCGCGCCGCGGCGGTCACGCATCTGCCGCCCATCCTGCACGACCTGTTCAAGGCTGGCTGCGAGGTGCGCGGCACCGAGGAGGTGCAGCGCATGGACCCGCGCGTCATGCCGGCGACCGAGGTGGACTGGCGCACCGAGTATCTCGACGCGCTACTGTCGGTGAAGCTCGTCGACGGGCTCGACGAGGCGGTCGGCCACATCAACCATTACGGCTCGCATCACACCGACGCGATCATCACCGCGGACGCAGCGGCGGCGGAGAAGTTCCTCGAAACGGTCGACAGCGCGATCGTGCTGCACAATGCGTCGACGCAGTTCGCCGACGGTGGCGAGTTCGGCTTCGGGGCCGAGATCGGCATCTCCACCGGCCGCCTGCCGCCGCGCGGGCCTGTGGGTGCTGCGCAGCTCACCACCTACAAATACGTCATCCGCGGCGCCGGCCAGACGCGTCCGTAAGCAAATGGACGTTCGGGACGCCGCGTCGGAGGATGCGCCGGCCGCCTGCGAAGTCTTGCGGCGGTCGATCACAGAGCTATGCGTCGCCGACCACAGGAACGATCCTGATATCCTCGCGCGCTGGCTCGCGAACAAGACGCCGGAGATGGTCGCGTCGTGGATCGGTCAGCCGACAAATTCGGTGCTTGTCGCGGTCGAGGATGGCGCAATCCTCGCCGTCGGCTCGGTCAGCGATCGCGGCGAGATCGGGCTCAACTACGTGTCGCCGGACGCCCGCTTTCGCGGCGCCAGCCGTGCCCTCCTGAAAGCTTTGGAGGCGCGGGCGCGCGAGCGCTGCAACGCACGCTGCACCTTGGTGAGCACTGAGACGGCCCGGCGCTTCTATCTCTCCGCCGGCTACGCTGACACAGCAGAGCCAACTGTGACGTTCGGCGTGCGGAGCTATCCGATGGCGAAGGATCTGACCTAACGCCGGGCCACTCGCGGCCGCAGCCGGCCCGGATCGAATGGCCGCAGATCGACTTTCGCGGCGCCGTCGACGACGAGCGCCGCCATTGCCTCCCCCGTCGCGGGCGCGTTGAGGATGCCCCAGACATTATGGCCGGTGGCGACATAGGCGCCTGCGGCGCCTGGCACCTTGCCGATCAGCGGCATGAAATCCTGCGTCACTGGTCGCGCACAAGCCTGCCGCGCGATGACCCTCGCGTCCTCGAAGACAGGGGAGATCAACCCGCAGATCTGCTGCAGCTGATCGAGCGCATCCGGATCTGGCACCACTGCGGCCGGATCCAGCGGCACCGGACCCTCGGTCGAAAATGCTGTGGCATATGTGTTGCCGCCGGCGCGCGGGAACACCTCGACCGTCACCGTCACGCCGCCTTCACCCTCGCAGTCGAGAAATAGCGCGTCGGGCGGCACGCGCGTACCAGTGTCGAAGACGAGGCTCGGGCTCTTGCGCCCGAACACCGGCGGCAAGTTCAGCCATTCGCCCGCGAACAGCGACCATGGTCCCATTGCGATGACGACTGCATCGGCCGCTATGCGCCCACCGTCGGTCTCGATCCCGCCGACGCTTCCGTCGCCGCTCCGGAGAATGCCAGTCACCCGCGCCTCGCGCAGCACGGCGCCTAGGCGCTGCGCTTCGTGCATCATGGCCTTGGTGAACTTTTCGGGGTGCACGATCGCCGTCGTCTCCGGTGTGCCGAGCCGTGATGTGATCTGCACGCGCTCTGAAAGCCAGTCGAGTGTCGCGGAGCCGCGGCGGGGCACGATGTATCCCGCATACGCGGTCATCGGACGGTAGCCCCAGTCGCCCTCGATCTCGCCGGCAAGCTGCGCATGCAAGCCGAAGCTGCGCCGTGCCAGCGCATCGAGCGGGCTGCCGGCGCACCAGTCGAGCGCCAGGAAGCCACCGGCCTTGCCGGAAGCGGCACAGGCAACACCGGTCCCTTCGACGACGGTCACGTCGATGCCGCGCCGGCTCAGGAAATACGCGGTGCAGGCCGCGATCGCGCCGCCGCCGCAGATCACGACGCGCATGCCGCCTCACGCCGCCGGCTTGGCATCGATCACGAGCTGGGTCTGGATCACCACGCCAATGGTACGCTCCTCGGGCGAGCGGATGGTCGTCTGCCAGACCATGGTGCGGCGGCCGCGATGCAGCGGCAGGCATTCGCCGGTCACCGTCGTCCCGAGGGGAGCCGCCGCCAGAAAATTCGTCTTCGACTCGATCGTCGTCGTGGTTGCGCCCGTGGGCAGGTTCAGCACCGTTGCGGCGGCGCCCAGCGTGTCCGCGAACGCCATCAGCGCGCCACCATGCAGCACCTGCGGCCGCGTGCACAGCTCCTCGCGGACCGTCAGCTCGGCGACCACGCGCTCGCGCGATGCGGCGGTGAACCGGATGCCCATCAGTGCGGCGAAGGGCAGGGGCTTCTGTTGCAGGCGCTCGAGATCGGTCATCGTTTCTCCCTGTTCGCGGACCAGGTCGATTGAGTATCTAGGACGCCGCGTTTTGGGTAAACGTCTGGCATTCTGGTGCGACCATGTCCGAGCAAAGCGCCTTTCTACCCGTCGCGGCGGCTTATGACCGCTGGTCGACCATCTACGACGGCTACGACAATCCGATGGTCTTCGCCGCGGAGCAGGTCGTGCGCGGCTTCACGGACGTGCAGGGCAAGGACGTTGTGGAGCTGGGCTGCGGCACTGGCCGTAATCTAGCAGCCCTGAAGGCGTCGGGTGCTCGCACCGTAACCGGCCTGGACCTGTCCGACGGCATGCTTGCAAAGGCGCGCGAGCGCGATGCCACGTTCCGGCTCCTGCGGCACGACATGACGCAGCCGGTGCCGCTGCCGGACACAACAGCCGATCTCGTGCTGTTCTGCCTCGCGCTCGAACACGTGAGCGATCTCACATGTGTGTTGAAGGAAGCTGCGCGGCTGCTACGCCCCCGCGGCCGGATCGCGGTCGTCGAGATCCATCCTTTCCTCTCCCAGGGCGGAACGGCGGCGCATTTCCATGACAACGCCGGCGAGGTGCGGATGCCGACATTCGCGCATCGCTTCAGCGACTATCTGAACGCGTTCAGCGCGGCGGGCCTGCGCATCGCGGCGTGCCGCGAGTGGCGTCCTCGCGATCTTGAAGCACCGCCGCCGAAGGCGCTGAAGCGCGGGCCGGATTTCCCGCTGGCGGTCGAGTTCTCGGTGGTGCGGCTCTAGCCGCCTACAGCAGCGGCCGCAGCACGAGGTGCCCCCCGACTGCCAGCAGCCCGGCGAAGAGGCAGAAGCGGAAGCGGTCGGGGCGGATGCGGTGCCGGATGCGCTGGCCCAGCCACATTCCCGCGAGCGCCGGCAGCAGCGCCAGCGCTGAAGCGCCCGCAAGCGGTGCCTCGAACAGTCCTTCATGCGCCAAGCTTCCGGCGAGGGCGACCGTTGAGACTGTGAAGGATAGGCCCATCGCTTGCACAAGCTCGTCCTGATCGAGCGCCAGCGCCTGCAGGTACGGCACTGCCGGAATCACAAGGACGCCGGTGGCCGCGGTGACTACGCCCGTGGCTACGCCCGCAAGCGGCGAGGACCACGGTTCGGCGCGCGCTGGGATATGCAGCTTCGGCGCAGCGAGTCCGATTGCCGCGTAGGCGATGAGCGTGCTCCCGAGCGCCACGCTCGCGGCGCCGTTGCCGCCGGCGAGGAGCCCGGAGGCCCCCCACGTGCCAACGACGATGCCGAGCAGCATCGGCCACAGCCGCCGCAGCAGCGGGATGAGCCGGGCGCCGAAGGCGCATTGCCAGACATTCGTGACCAGCGACGGCACGACGAGCAGGGCGGCCGCCTGCGCCGGCGACAAAGCTAGCCCGAGAACACCCACCGCCACCGTCGGCAGGCCGAGCCCGATGACGCCTTTGACGAATCCCGCAGCGACAAAGGTCAGCGCGACGAAAATGGCGAACAGGGCATCGCTCATCACTACAACTTGATTCGCACCAGGCCTGGGCACAATCTGGAAGTCGAGAAGTCTGCCTTCGTCTCGCCCGAAGGCTGCACGAGAGGGACGATGCGCTTCGACTTGCCCGACTTACGCCTATTCCTGCATGTCGCGGACGAAGGCAGCATCACGAGAGGGGCGAGCCGCGCGCATTTGGCGCTCGCTTCGGCAAGCGAGCGCATCCGCGAGATGGAAGCCGCACTCGGTGTGCCGCTGCTGACTCGCGGCCGTCGGGGCGTGCGGCTGACGCCCGCCGGCCAGGCGCTCGTTCATCACGCGCGGCTCATGCTGGAGCAGCACGAGCGGATGAAGGGCGAGCTCGGCGCCTATGCGCGCGGACTCAAGGGCCATGTCCGGCTGCTCTGCAACACCGCGGCGATGACCGAGTTCCTGCCGGATGCGTTGGGCGCCTATCTCGCCGCCCATCCCAACATCGATGTCGATCTGGAGGAGCGCCCCAGCTACGAGATCGTCCAGGCGGTCGTCCAAGGGCTCGCGGATGTCGGCATCGTCGCCGACACGGTCGACCTAAGCGATCTGCAGACCTTCCCTTTCCGCATCGACCGGCTCGTCGTCGTGGTGCCGCGCCGGCACGCGCTTGCGAAGCGGCGGCATGTCGCATTCCGCGATATCGTCGATCGCGACTTCGTAGGCCTGAGCGCAGGCAGCGCGCTGCAAGACCATCTCGGCCAGCACGCCGCGCGCAGCGGCCGCGCCCTCAAGCTTCGGGTCCGTGTGCGCGGCTTCGATGCCGTCTGCCGTATGGTGGAGCGCGGCGTCGGCATCGGTATCGTGCCGGAGACGGCGGCGCGCCGCTGCCGGCGCGGCATGGCCATCGACAGCGTGCCGCTCGCGGATGCCTGGTCGCTCCGTCGTCTCAGGATTTGCGTCCGCCGCCTTGACGCGCTGCCGGCGCATGCGCAGCAGCTCGTAGGGCACCTGCGTGTAAATTGGTAGCAAGGGGGCACGTTACGATTGCACATGGTTTCGCTGTACCGACGCAGGTCTACAAGGCCGCCGCGGAATTCGCGCGCATCATCGCGGTGGATTACGAGATCAAGGGCACGCTGATCGTCAAGGGCGGGATCAAGCAGTAGACGTGCGGCCGCTGAGATAGCAGCCGGCTGCCACGAGCTGGACGGCGATAGCGGCGGCAAAAAGCAGCGGGGCGTCACTTGCCGCCCGCAAGACGCCGAATGCGGCCGGCGCGAAGGCATAGGTGGCCTGGCTGGTTGCCGTGATTAGGGCGACCGCGCGCGGCACATCAACCTTCGCGAACTCGACCTGCGCGATCAGCGGCGGCAGCGAGGTCGTATTGCCGATGCCGGCACCGATCAGCAGAACGCCGAGCAGCATGAGCATGATGTCCGTGTCGCCGGCGAGCAGGAAGGCCGCGCAGCCGCCCGTCTGCACGGCGTAGTTCGCGGCCGCGACCACGCGGCGGTCGGCGCCGCGCGGCAGCAGCCAGCCGACGAGAGTCCGTCCGGCAATAGCGCAGAAAGTTGCGAAACCCGCTGCGACACCCGAGAGCTGCGCGCCGAGCGCCGGAACGAGCAGAGAGAAGAGATGCGCGATCACGCCGACCTGCGCGAACAGGCCGATCGTCATGCCGCTGGCGAGAGTGATGAAGCGCCAGTCGCGCCACAGCTGTCGGCCCGGCAAGGGCTTTGCAGCGGTCACGGGATTGACCACAGCCGGTCCGGCTGCATCACCGTCCGGCGCCAGGCCCATCTGCTCGGGCGTCCGCGCAAAATAGCGGCGGCTGAGAAACCACAACGTCGCGACCAGCACGAGGCCTATCGCCGCGGCAGCGCCTGGGAATCCCAGGGCCGCGATCGCGGCGACCAGCAGTGGCGAGAACACGATGCCGCCGACGCTGGCGCCGTTATAAGCGAAAGACAGTGCGGCCGGCCGCCGCCGCTGAAACCACGGCGAGACCATGGCATTGATCGCAGCCGGTCCGGTCGCCGCCCAGCCCGCACCGCTCAGGATGGTCGCGACGAAGAGCTGCGAGGGTGCTTGCGCGAGCGCCCAGCCGAGCAGTCCAACCGCAAGCGATGCAGCGCCGGCCTTGGTCACGTTCGGCAGGCCGAAGCGGCGGTGCAGCGCCGGCAGGTTGGCCACGAACACTGCGCCGATCAAGTAGTGCGCGGTGACGGCGGTGGAGACGAGCTCAAGCGACCAGCCGCGCGCTTCCTGCACGGCATAGAGGTAGACCGGCGGCCCGTAGAAGCCGAGTCCCCAGCCGAACACCGCGACAATGAACGCTGCCCAAGTGACGCGCCAGCCAAAGAACGTTTCGGTCGTCCGCCCGAGTCTCTGATCGCCTGTCATGGGTGGAGCATGGCCCGGCGGCCTACACGGACGCTACGGTCCGCACCGAACCATCGTTTGATTCCGACCTATACCGAGATGTCGATCTTGCGGACGGCGGCGCTGCGGGTCGCGTTCGCCGCGATCGCGCTCGTATCCGACAGCGCGGTGGCGGCAGCTGACGGACGGCTCTCCGTCTCCTTCTCACGGTCCGAGCCGTATCCGCTCGGTCCTTTGCTGTGGAGCTCGCGCAGCCGCTGGAACTCGGCGCGCGGGTCGTTGGTGGACAAAGGCGCGAAAGGGGGAACGCCGGAAAGCGACATCGGAACCTCCGAACAAAGGTGATCGGGATGCCGTGTTCTGCGGCGCTGGGCGCGAAAGCTAGCGGTAGATTGTTACGAGTCGCTTAAGCGCAGTCGCGAAGTCGGCAGCTCATCCTTGCGGCGCTTGCGCCGGCGCCTTAGTCGCCTCGATCCGCCGTACGATCGCCGCGCGCTCCGCCTCGCTCAAATTCGGCCATGCGGCGATCTCGGCGATCGTGCGGCCGCATCCGGTGCAGATCTGAGTCGCAGGGTCTAGTCGGCAGATGGAGATGCAGGGGCTGGCGGTCATGCCGCCGATCTTACCGGCTTCACGCCGCGCAGCACGCGCGGATTGTCCGGGTCGCCGCCCGACGGGATGATCTCGTCGCCGCCGCAGCACGGGTCGTAGTTGGTGCGGCAGTGCTGGCACTGTGCGTGGCCGTGGACCCAGACCGCCTGGGTGGGACGCTGGCACCAGGGGCAGATTTCGACGGCGCGGAAGGGTCTCATCGGTAGGGACTCGGGTCGGCGACCCTCGGGCACAGCCCTAGGTCTATGCAGTTGATGCACCCGCATAACAACCGATAGTAGTTAAAGAGGTTTTAAGAAGCCTGAAATGCCAGGCGAATCAAGCCCGCGCGGCGGCACCGCGCGCCGCGACTCGGGCCCGCTGCCGCACCAGGCCGAGAATCGTGTCGCACATCGGCGTCGCGACTCCGACCAGCCGGGCCATCTCGACGACTGCGCCAAGCAGGGCGTCGATCTCGAGCGGCCGGCCGCGCTCCAGGTCCTGCAGCATCGAGGATTTGTGCGCCCCGACTTTCGCCGCGACCTCGATGCGCGCATCGATCGACATCGGCATGGTGACGCCGAGCCGCTTCGCGACCTCCGCCGACTCCTCCATCATAGCGCGCAGCGCGGGGCGGCTGTCCGCATCGGTGGCCAGCACGTCGAGTGTCGCATGCGTCAGCACGCTGACAGGATTGAACGACAGATTGCCCCACAGCTTCGACCACACCTCGGCGCGGATATTGGGGCTGACCGGCGCATCGAAGCCGGCCGCGGTGAAGGCGTCGGCTAGTCGGCGGACGCGCGGGGTGGTGGTGCCGTCGATCTCGCCGAGCACGAAGCGCGTTCCCGATGTGTGGCGGATCACGCCGGGCGCGACGATTTCGCCGGCCGCGTAGATCACGCAGCCGATCGCGCGCGCGGGCCCGATCAGGTCCCACTGCGCGCCGTCGGGATCGACACTGGCGACGCGTAGATCCGCCCAGCGGCCGGGTAGCCCGGCGAAATACCAGAAGGGGATGCCGTTCATCGCGGTGACGACCGTAGTGTCGGATTTGAGCAGCGGTGCTATCGCGCGCGCCGCGTCGGACGCGGCAGTCGCCTTGACCGCGAGTATCACAGCGTCCTGTGGTCCCAGCTCCGCCGGCCTGTCGCTGCACGCCACACGGACGTTCAGCTCGTCGCCGCCGGTCAGCAAGGTTGCGCCGTTCTTACGCACCGCTTCGAGATGCGCGCCGCGCGCGACGAACGAAACGTCATAGCCGGTGTGTGCCAGTTTGATGCCGAGCAGGCCGCCCATGGCGCCGGCCCCGAAGATGCAGAGCTTCATGGTGGCGCGACCATAGCGGATGGCGCGGCCGGGGCAAGCGGCTAGGCGCTGTCGCGCAGCACGATTTCGAAGCCCATGTCGACCGCATTCTCGCCGTTGCGGCCGAGCAGCCGGTCGACGAGCAGGGAAGCCGCGCGGCGGCCGATGTCGCGGCCGGGAATGCGTACGGTGGTCAAGGCTGGGATGACCTCCTGCGCCACTTCGAAATCGCCGAACCCGGCAACCGCTACCTTGTCCGGCACGGCGATGCCGCGCCGCGCGCATTCCATCAACGCGCCGAGCGCCAGGAAGTCGTTCGCGAAAAAGACCGCGTCGACATCCGCCCGCTCGCCGAGTACGCGCGCCATCGTGTTTGCACCGCTGCGGATCGTGAGTCCCGACTCCTCTGCGACGGTGAAGATGACCGGATCGCGGCCGTGTTTTGCGACCGCATCGCAATAGCCGGCCTGGCGGCGGCCGGAGCGCGGCTCCGCGTCTGGCGCCACGCCGGCGAAGGCGATGCGGCGGTAGCCACGTTCGATCAAGGCAAGTGTCATGCGCCGCGCCGCCTCGAAATTGGAGAATCCGACGATCATGTCGATCGGCGCATCGGTCAGCTCCCAGGTCTCGACGACCGGCACGCGCGCGGCGCGGAGTTGCGTGCGCAGGCGCTTCGTATGCTGCACGCCGGCCAGGATGAGGCCGTCGGGCTGGCGGCCAAGGAAGGCGGCGACGAGCGCCTCCTCCGTCTCCGGCGAGTAGCCGGCATTGCCGAGCAGGAGCTGGTAGCCGTGCTGTCGCAGGATTTCCGTCATGCCCTCGACCGTCTCGGCGAAGATCGAATTGGCGAGCGTCGGCACGATTGCCGCGACGATGCGGCTGCGCTGCGACTTCAGCGTGCCCGCGGCGAGGTTCGGCACGTAGCCCAGGCTGCGGATCGCCGTGTCGATGCGCGCGCGCACCGCGGGCGAGACCTTGTCGGGTGTGCGCAGCGCGCGCGAGACCGTGATCGCCGACACGCCGGCGCGGGCCGCGACATCGGCCATGCGGGCGGGAACGGAGGACTTGCGCGGCATTGACATGTCTCTATGTTATCGATAACATGCCTCCAGCATCAAGGATCGATGACATGCTGTCGCAGCCGCAGATCGAGCAATACCGCGAAGAAGGCTACGTCGTGGTGCGCGACGTGCTGACGCCTGAGCAGGTGCGCACGATGCGCGCAGAGATCGATCGCATCGTCGCGGGTGCCGTGTCGGTCGAGCGCAGCGACGACGTGTTCGACCTCGAGGACAGCCACACCCCAGCAAATCCGCGCTTGCGCCGCATCAAGGCGCCGCATAAGGTGGCGTCGTATTTCTGGGACCTCGTCCGCAGCCCCGCGATCGTGGATCTCCTGAAGCCGCTGCTTGGGCCGAATATCCGGCTGCAGAATAGCAAGTTGAATTTGAAATCCGCGGGCTACGGCGCGCCGGTCGAATGGCATCAGGACTGGGCTTACTATCCGTACACCAATGATGATGTGCTCGCCGTCGGCGTGATGATCGACGACTTCGTCGAGGACAACGGCCCGATGATGGTGCTGCCCGGCACGCATCGCGGGCCGACCTACGACCATCATGCCGCTGGCCGGTTCTGCGGCGGCATCGACCCGGTCGCGAGCGGCATCGACTTCTCGAAGGCGGTGAAGCTGCTGGCGCCGGCCGGTTCGGTCAGCGTGCACCACGCGCGGCTGATCCACGGCTCGGACCTCAACCGCTCGGGCAAGTCGCGGCGCTTCCTACTGTACGAGATCATGGCGGCCGACGCATGGCCGCTCGCCGGCAGCTTCGCGCCGTTCTCGACGCTCGAGGAGTTCAATGCGCGCATGATCGCCGGGGAGCCGTCGATCGAGCCGCGGCTGGAGAAGGTGCCGGTGCGGATGCCGCTGCCTAAGCCGCTGGATCCGAGCTCGCTCTATCAGGCCCAGAAAGGCCTCGGCACACGGTATTTCGAGCAGCTTAAGGAGCCCGTTTTGACCGGCCGATAGGCTGCCGGTGGCGGATCGGCCGGTGCCGCACGGATCTGCGGCAAAGAACAGAAGAACCGGTAAGGGAGGACCCATGAAAGCGCTCTTCAGGCCGCTGTTGTCGGCCGTATTCGCATTTGGCGTTGTGGCATCGGGGCCGGCGCTGGCGCAGACCACGCTCGTGTTCGGCGGGTCGGATGCCATCGGATCGATCCTCGACCAGCAGAACAAGCAATTCACGAAGATCGTG
>DATAAP010000035.1:0-1982 GCA_036260035.1 Alphaproteobacteria bacterium
ACTGTGGCCACGCGTCCCTGCTCCACAAGCTCGCCCGCATAGAGCACGGCTATGCTGTCGCAATGCTGCGCCACCAGTCCGAGACTATGGGTGATGAACAGGATCGTGCAGCCGATTGTGTCGCGCAGCTTCTTCAGTTCCGCCATCACTTGCGCCTCGATGGTTACGTCGAGCGCCGTCGTCGGTTCGTCAGCGATGAGAAGCTGCGGTCGCGCCAGCAGTGCCATGGCGATCGCCACGCGCTGGCGCATGCCGCCGCTGAGCTCATGCGGGTATTGATCGAGACGCTGACGCGGGCGATCGATGCCGACCGCGGCGAGCGCCTCTTCCGCCTGTCTCTGCCAGCGCTTCCCCGCGCCAGACTGCCCTCGCCGCAATATCTCGTAGAGATGCGAGCGGATGGTGAACACGGGATTGAGGGAGGACAGCGGGTCCTGGAAGATCATCGCCACGCGCGTGCCGCGCAAGGCTGCCGTCGCTTCCGGCCGTGTGAGGTCGAAGCGCTCAGCGCCGATGCGCAGGCTGCCTGACATTACGCGCGCATTGGCGGCGAGCAGCCCGAGAAGCGCCAGTCCGACTGTGGATTTGCCGCTGCCCGACTCGCCCACGAGCCCGACCATGCTGCCTGCCCGCGCCTCGACCGAAACATTGCGCACCACATGCGCGCGCCCCATGGGGGTGAGAAAATCGACGCTCAGATTCTCGATTGCGATGCCCGTTCTCAAGGACGCCGGAATCACAGCCTGACCCTGCCCTTGAGCTTGGGATCGGCGGCATCGCGCAGCGCCTCGCCGAACAAGGTCGATCCCAGGGTCGCCACTGCCAATGTGATGGCCGAACCGATGGTCGGCCACCACGACTGGCTCAGATAAATGTAGCCGTCCTTGATCAGCGTGCCGAGGCTTGCCGCCGGCGGTTGCACGCCCAGGCCCAGGAACGACAGCCCCGCCTCGACCGTGATCACCACCGGTATGTTCATGCTGGCGAGAATGATGAGCGGCCCGATCACATTCGGTACGAAATGCCTGAGCACCAGCTTGTGCAGCGGCAGGCCCAGGAGCCGTTCCGCATCGATGAAGGTCTGGCTGCGCAAGGCAAGCGTTTGCGCGCGCGCCACGCGGCCGAATTGCGGGATGAAGAGAATGGTCACGACCAGCAGCAGGTTCCAGAAGCCGCTGCCGTAGAGCGCCACGATGGCGAGCGCCAATATGACCGGCGGGTAGGCGCTGATGATGTCGAACACGACGAGCGTGAACCGGTCGACGACGCCGCCGAGAAGCCCTGCTCCGACGCCGATGATCGAGCCGAGCAGCAAGGACGCGCCGACGACGGCAAGCGAGATGAACAGCGCCGAGCGCGTTCCCTGCGCCGTTCGGGCGAAGAGATCGCGGCCGAGATTGTCGGTGCCCAGTGGGTGCGAGATCGACGGCGCCTCGAACCGCTCAGCCACATTGATCTTGTTGGGATTGCCCGAGACGAGCGGCCCTGCCAGTGCGAGCAGGAGAATGAGGCTGACGAGAATGAGCCCGACCCGCCCGATGCGGTCGCGCCATACTTCCGCCAGGAGACCCGCGATCCAGCCGATCATCCGCTGCCTCTGAGCTCGAGGCTGCGCGCGATCCGCGGATCGAGAAGGCTGTTGATCAGGTCCACGGCCAGATTGGCGCTCACATAGACGAGCACGAGCAGCAGCAGGCCGGCCTGCGCCACCGGATAATTGCGCGTCATGATCGAGTTATAGATCAGCGACCCGATGCCTGGGCGCGCGAAGATGATTTCGGCAAAGACCGCACTGCCGATGAGATCGCCCATGCCCAGCCCGGCGACGGCGACCACCGGCACGAGCGCGAGTTTGAGCGCATAGCGGCCGATGATGCGCCGCTCGGGCACGCCGTAGGCTCGCATCATGCGGATATGCTGCTCGGAAAGCACCTCGAGCAGCGAAGCGCGCACGAGCCGCGCGATATAGCCGACCCAGCCGA
>DATAAP010000036.1:0-4617 GCA_036260035.1 Alphaproteobacteria bacterium
GTAAACGCGTCGGCAAAGCTGGGCCAAGATCGCCGCCTGGTAGCCGGAGCCGGTACCGACCTCCAGCACCTTCATGCGGGGCCCTAGCTCAAGCGCCTGCGACATCAGCCCTACCACGGTCGGCTGGCTCAGGGTCTGGCCGTGGCCGATCGGCAGCGCCGTATCCTCATAGGCTTGGTCGCGGAAGCTGGGCGGCGTGAACTCCTCGCGCGGCACCCGCTCGATGGCGCTCAGCACCCGTGTATCGGTGACACCCGACGAGCGCAGCTCCATCACTAGCCGGATCTTGTGGTTCGGCGTGCTCACCGGAACACCGAGCTCAGCTTGCGCATCGTCGCACGATGCGTGAGATCCATGAACAGCGGCGTCACCGAGATCTTGTTCTCCTTGATCACCGCAATGTCGGTACCTTTGCTCGTCGGGTCCTCCAGCCGCATGGCGCCGATCCAGTAATACGGCTCGCCGCGCGGGTCGCTGGTCTCGACGAGTTGGTCGCCGATCTTATGGCGTCCCTGCCCGACCGCGGCACTGCCCCTGACCGCCTCGGGCGCGCAATCCGGGAAGTTGATGTTCATCAGCACGCTGCGGGGCCACTCGACCTTGGCCAGCTTGCGCAGTACGGCGGGCGCGTGCAGACGCGCCGTGTCCCACGGCACCTTGGCACGGTCTGCATAGACCTGGCTCATTGCCACCGACGGCACCCCGAGCAGGGTCGCTTCCATCGCCGCTGCGACCGTGCCCGAATAAGTCACGTCTTCGCCCAGATTGCCGCCGCGGTTGACGCCGGACAGGCAGAGCGTGGGCTTGCGCGCCTTGAGAATGTGATTGATCGCGAGCAGCACGCAGTCGGTAGGCGTCCCGTCGACCGCGAAGCGGCGTGGCGCCACCTGCCGGATGCGCAGCGGCCGCCGCAGGGTTAGCGAATGGCTTGCCGCACTCTGCTCGGTCTCCGGCGCCACGACCCACACGTCCTTCGACAGGTCGCGCGCGATCGCCTCCAGCACCTTGATGCCCGGCGCCTGAATGCCGTCGTCGTTGGTGACCAGGATGCGCGCTTTGGCGAGGTCGAGCGGCGCCTCAAACATTCGGCTCGATGGCCTCGACCCCGCCCATGTAGGGCCGCAGCGCTTCGGGAACCTCGATAGCACCGTCCTGCCGCTGGTAATTCTCCATCACCGCGATCAGCGCGCGGCCGACCGCGATGCCGGAGCCGTTGAGGGTGTGCACGAACGCGCCACCCTTCTCGCCAGCGCGGCGGAAGCGCGCGTTCATGCGCCGCGCCTGGAAATCGCCGCAGTTGGAGCAGCTGGAGATCTCGCGATACGTGTTCTGGCCGGGCAGCCAGACCTCGATATCGTAGGTCTTGCGCGCGGCGAAGCCCATGTCGCCCGTGCACAGCAGCATGACGCGGTAAGGCAGGTTGAGCCGCTGCAGGACCGCCTCGGCGCAGGCAGTCATGCGCTGGTGCTCTTCCTCGGACTTGTCGGGATGCGCGATGGACACCAGCTCGACCTTATAGAACTGGTGCTGGCGCAGCATGCCGCGCGTATCCTTGCCCGCAGCACCTGCCTCGGCGCGGAAGCATGCAGTCAGCGCCGTATAGCGACGCGGGAGGCTCGCCTCGTCGACGATCTCGCCAGCGACCAGATTGGTGAGCGGCACTTCGGCGGTCGGGATCAGCCAGTGATCGCTGGTCGTCTTGAACAGATCCTCGCCGAATTTCGGGAGCTGGCCGGTGCCGTAGAGCGTCGCATCGCGCACCATCAGCGGCGGGTTGATTTCGAGATAGCCGAAGTCGCGCGTGTGCATGTCGAGCATGAACTGGCCGAGCGCCCGCTCGAGCCGCGCAAGCCCGCCGGTCAGCACAGTGAAGCGCGCGCCAGAGATCTTCGCCGCGCGTTCGAAATCCATCAGCCCGAGCTTCTCGCCGAGATCGAAATGCTCCTTCGGCGCGAAGCCGAACTTGCGCGGCTCGCCCCAGGACCGTACGAGCTTGTTGTCGTTTGAATCCTTGCCATCGGGTACATCGGCCGCCGGCAGGTTCGGAATGGTCGCGAGGCGGGCGTCGAGCGCGGACGCGGCCTCGCGCTCCTCCGCCTCGACGGCCGCCGTCTCGTCCTTAAGGGCGGCGACCTCCGCCATCAGCTTCGCCGCGACGTCCTCCTGCTTCTTCGCCTTGGCGGCGCCGATCTCCTTGGAGGCGGCATTGCGGCGCTGCTGCAGCTCGTCGCGGCGCGTCTGCGCAGCGCGGCGCCTGGCGTCGAGCGCCAGCAGCGCCTCCGCCATGGACTCGGTGCCGCGGCGGCGGAGGCCATCGTCGAAGGCGGCGGGATTGTCGCGGATGGTCTTGATGTCGTGCATGGCTGTCCGTGGCGCGCCTTATACGGGCGAACGGACTGGGCTGTCCACCGGGCGGGTTCCGATTTTCGGACAGCGTGTCGGCGGCGCCACCCTTACCCTACGCTCTTCCGCAAGCGGAGAGGGTTTCCGGCGCGCTGTGGCTCGGGCCCCTTCTCCATTTGCGGCAGAAGGGCGGGGATGATGGTCGTGCGGCGGGCGCTATCTCGTCAGATTAAAATCGGTCTCTTCGACCGTCGCGACGGTCCCGGCCGCAGCGGCGGCAGGCTTTGGCGTCAGGCTGGCGTCGAGCTCGGCCTCCGCCGCGGCTTCGGCGGCCGCCCGATTCCTCTCGATCAGCCGGGCGATCCAGATCGAGACCTCATAGAGGATGTACATCGGAAACGCGAGGCTGAGCTGGCTGAAGACGTCGGGGGGCGTCACTACGGCAGCGAAGGCGACGATGCCGACGATCGCGTGGCGTCTATATTTTGCAAGCCCTTCCGACGAGATGATGCCGACCTTCGCAAGCAGGGTGAGCAGCACCGGCAGCTGGAAGCTGATGCCGAAAGCGAGGATCAGCGCCATTACGAGCGAGAGATACTCGCTCATCTTTGCTTCGAGCTCGATCGCCATCTGCCCCTCGACCGGCGCCACCTCGAAGCTGGCAAAGAATTTCAGCGCGAAGGGCAGAATCAGGTAGTAGAGAAACGCGGCACCCAGCAGGAATAACAGCGGCGTAGCAGCTAGGAACGGCAGGAAAGCCTGCTTCTCGTGCTTGTAAAGCCCGGGCGCTACGAACATCCAGATCTGCGCCGCGACAATCGGAAACGAGACGAAGATCGCCGTAAAGAAGGCGACCTTCACGTAAGTGAAGAACGCCTCCGTGGGCGCCGTAAAGATCATGCGTCGAGGGCCGCTCGCCGACTCCACATGCTGCAGCGGCTTGACTAGGAAGTCGAAAATGTAGCCGGAGAAATAATACGAGATCAGGAAGCAGACGAGGATCGCGACGACGGACCAAATGAGGCGCTGACGCAGCTCGATCAGGTGATCGAGCAGCGGCATCTTCTTGTCGTCGATGTCCTCTTCTTCGGCGCGCGTGGCCATGCGTCTTCGTCAGCCCGTCGGCCGCGGCGGCGTAGCCGGCGGCGCCAACGCTGGGGATGCACCCGGCGGCGCCATGGTGTTCGGCGCGCTCAGGTCAGACACCGGCGGCGGCGCCAGTGCCGAGTTGATCTCGCCGGTCGGGTCGATTTCCTTCTCGATCGAGCGGACGTAGTCGCCCGTCGTCACCTTGTCGACCTGCTTCTTGATCTCGTCGAGCTCGGACTCGCGCACCATCTCCTGCACGCTGCCCTGGAACTCGCGCGCCATCGAGCGCGCCTTCGAGACGAACCGGCCGATCGTGCGCAAGGTGCCCGGCAGCTCCCTCGGCCCGATGAAGATCAGCGCCGCCGCGCCGACGATCAGGATTTCGGTCCAGCTCAGATCAAACATGGGTACCCGGCGCCTCGCCCGGCAACCTGCTCACGCGGCCGGGGACAGTGGTTCCCGTGCGTTAGACCTTCGAAGCGTCCTTGCGGACCTGCGCATCAGCCGGCTGTGCGCTGACCTGCGGCGGCACCGTTGCCGCTGCTTCGTTCTTGGCCTCCTCCTCGTCCTTAAGCCCCGACTTGAAGGCGCGAACGCCCTTGGCCATGTCGCTCATCAGCCGCGGGATCTTGCCGGCGCCGCCGAACAGCAGCAGCACGACCACCAGCAGGATCAGCCAATGCCAAATGCTAAACGAACCCATATGCTTGCTCCCGAAGCTCGATTGGCGCGGATAGTCGCAGATTAGCGGACCGGCCGCAACGCTAGGACCGGTTCGCTCTTATTAACTAGGTGATGCCGCAGGGAAAACAAAGGCCTGCGACCGTTCAAGGCCAACGCTGAGCACCTCCCCTTCGGCCGGCAGGAAGCGGCCAGGCACGCGGGCGTGGAAGTGCAGATGCCCGGCCTGTCCCTCGCTCGGCCCGTGTTTCGCGGTCTCGGGTCCGATCAGGCTCAAATGGATCCACGAGCTACGGCCGAGCAGCCGCGATGCCATCACGCGCGCGGTAACCGCGTCGCCCGCCGCGAGGCCCAACCGCAACGCTTCCGGCCGGATCAGCACATCTACGGCGGTGCCGTCGGCAAGGCCGGGCGCGTCGAGCGTGCCCAGCGGTGTCGCCACGGCGCCGTTGCGGACCTCGCCGTGCAGCTCGTTAACCTGGCCGAAGAACGCGGCGACGAAGG
>DATAAP010000037.1:0-3486 GCA_036260035.1 Alphaproteobacteria bacterium
GGCCCTCATCGTGATCGACGCCGCTGGGGCGGGCGCGCTCGACTATCGCGCCCTCCTGGCCAGGGCCTCCGACGCATTCACGCCGGTCGACACATCGGCCGACGATCCGGCGCTGATCATCTATACCTCCGGCACGACGGGGCCGCCCAAGGGTGCGCTGCATGCACATCGTGTGCTGCTCGGCCATCTGCCTGGCGTCGAATTCCCCCATGAGTTTCTGCCGCAACCTGGCGACCTGTACTGGACGCCGGCCGACTGGGCGTGGATCGGCGGCCTGCTCGACGTCCTGCTGCCGTCTCTGCACCACGGCATCCCGGTGCTCGCGCACCGCTTCCGCAAGTTCGATCCGGAGGCCGCGTTCGCGCTGATGGCGCGGCACCAGGTGCGCAACATCTTCTTCCCGCCCACCGCCCTCAAGCTGCTGCGGCAGGCCGGCGCCCCGTCCAACCATGGCGCGCGCGTGCGCACCATTGCCTGCGGCGGCGAGACGCTTGGCGCCGAGCTGCTCGACTGGGGTCGCGCGACCTTCGGCGTCACCATCAACGAGTTCTACGGCCAGACCGAGTGCAATGTCGTGGTCGGCTGCTGCGCGAAGATCATGGAGGTCCGCCCCGGCTCGATGGGCCGCGCCGTCCCGGGACACGACGTCGCGATCGTCGACGACTCAGGCGCGCCCTTGCGTCCTGGCGAACAGGGCAACATCGCGATCCGGCGGCCCGATCCTGTGATGTTTCTCGGTTATTGGCAGAACGAGAAGGCCACGCGCGAGAAATTCGCTGGCGACTGGCTGCTGACCGGCGACACCGGGCGCCAGGATGCGAACGGGTACATCTGGTATGTCGGGCGCGCCGACGACGTAATCACGTCGGCGGGCTATCGCATCGGCCCTGCCGAGATCGAAGACTGCCTGCTGAAGCATCCCGCTGTCGCGCTGGCGGCGGCGATCGGCGTGCCCGATCCCGTCCGTACTGAGTCCGTGAAGGCGTTCGTGGTGCTCAAGGAAGGGCACCACGGCGACGCAGCCCTCGCGAAATCGATACAGGACCACGTGCGCACGAGGCTGGCCGCGCACGAATACCCGCGCGAGGTCGAGTTCATCGACTCGCTGCCGATGACTGCGACCGGCAAGATCATGCGCCGCGAGCTGCGCGCCCGCGAGGCCGCGAAGAAAGCCGCGCCGGCGCAGTAGGCCCGGCTCTCGTCTATCTGTCGGCCGTCCCCGAGCTCGGCAGCTCCGCGGCACGCGCCTGGGGCAACGGATAACGGTCGAGCGCCTCCGTCAGCCGCTTGTACATGGCCATCGCGCGCTCGCGTCGTCCCTCGCGGCAATCGAGGCGCGCCCAGGTCAGATCCTGGAGGGTGGCACTCGCGATCGCCGAGCTGCGCAGGTCGGTGCGGTCGATCAGCGGCTTCAGCCTTGCCGTCACGGCCTGGTCGGCCGCTGCGCAGGCGTCTGTCTGTGCAAGCGCGAGATCGGCAGCGAACAGAGCGGGAATGAGAGCGAGTGCGAAGCGGCGGAACCTGACGGCATCCATGAGCGTGCCTCCATCTTGCTGCATCATGCGTAGCATGTGCGTAGCGATCGCCTTGTGAGGCCGCTCACAACCGAACCCGCTCCTTCATCGGTCTGCGAAACCAGACCGCTTTCAACCGTGCGTGGAAACGGACTATCCTGCGCTCCAGCTCACGTCAGTCGGATTTCGAGTCATTGCAGTTCCGCTCGCTGCCCGCATTCGCCGGCATTTGCCTGGCTATTCTCGCCATCGTCCTCACCCCGCACCCAGCCCCCGCAAGCCAGACCAAGCCTGCCGATCCCGATATGGCCCGGGAGCGTCTCGTCGAGCTGCTGCGCACGCGGCAGTTCCAGGCGCTCGATGCCGCGATCGCCGACCTGCAGCGCGGCTTCGATGCGAGGAAGGTTCCCGAATGGCAGGTCGATCTCGCCTACCGCGCGTTCCAACCCTATGAGTGGGACATCGAGGCCGTCCTGAATGAGTGGGTTTCCCGTGCGCCTGCCGCCTACCAGCCTTACCTGGCCCGCGGGCTGTACTACACACAGCGCGGTTGGCTCGAGCGTGGGGACAGTTGGGACGATGGCGACGCGGTCGGCGAGCAGCTTACGGCCATGCGGATCGCTTATGAGAGCGCGATCCGCGACCTGCAACACGCGCTGCGGCTCTATCCGCGGCTGGCTTCCGCTTGGGCCACGCTGGTCTCAATCGCCGGCGCGCTGAACGACCGCGGCGAGCTGCAGCACAACCTTCGCGCCGGCCTCGCTGCCGTCCCTGACTCGATGGGAATTCGTTGGGCCTATGCTTACGCGCTCTACTATCGCGATGCGCGGCGCGAGCTGGACGCCTTCGTCAAAGAAATGCAACGCTCAGCGCCGAAGGACCATCCGAGCTATCGCGGCATCGCGACATGGCTCGACAATTTCGAGGGCTACCGGCTGCTGCGCGAAGGCGAATATCACACCGCGGCCCTCGTCTTCGAGCGCGCCCTGCAGCACGACGATCGCACGCGGCTGCGTGCCGGCCGCGCCGCTGCTTATCTCGAGATGGGCAATCTCGATGCCGCCGAAGCCGATCTCCGCGCAGCGCTCGCGCAGCGGCCCTGGGAGGACGACTACCTCGCCCGCCTCGCCGGCCTGTTGTGGGAGCGCGAGAAGCGCGACGAGGTCGAGGCGTTGCTGGACCGCGCCATTGCTCTCGCGCCGATGTACCCGTCGCATCGGCTACTCCGGGCTTATGTGCGTTTTGAGCTCAACCGGGCGGACGAGGCGCTGGCCGATCTCGCGGTCGCCGAGGTCTACGGTCGCTTTGATCCACGCATCCATCACCTGCGCGGCGACATTCTCGCAGAGCGGGATCCGCAGGCGGCGCTTCGCGCCCTCGCGGCCGCCCGCCGCCTGTCGCCCGATGCGTCAGCAATCCAGCTTTCCTACGCCTCCGTCTTGCATCAATCCGGCGACTGCCGCGCCGCCGATGCCCTAGTTGCGTATCGGCGCATGTGCGTCGAAGCGCGCGACTGCAGCCCGCGCGCGCCGCTGCTGTGGGCATCGATCGAAACGACACCTTGCCACGCGGGGCGGTGATCGTCTCAACCAGCGAAAAAGTCGCGTAGCGACGCGTAGGTCGAGTCGGGCGCCTCTTCGGCGAGGAAGTGGCCGCTGTCGATCTGTTCACCGCGCACGTCGTAGGCCCATTCGCGCCAGATTGCGGGCACGTCGTACCACTCATTGACCTTGCCGCGCTTGCCCCAGAGCACGAGCACAGGACACATAATGCGCCGCCGGCCGTGGTCGTCCATGTCGTGCGCGAAATCGATCGTGGCGCCGGCGCGATAATCCTCACAGATCGCATGCACCGTGACCGGGTTGCGATAGCAGCGCAGATAGTTCGCCGCGGCCTCCGGATCGAAGATGCCGGGCGGCTTCGGCCTCGAACCCGGGTGCCGCGCCCAGAAGAAGTAATCGGGATCCGCGCC
>DATAAP010000038.1:0-3278 GCA_036260035.1 Alphaproteobacteria bacterium
AGCACTTCAGCTCTTGGCGAATCTCGGAACTGTCCTCGTCTGCGCATGAGCGCCGCTTACGGATCTCAGGCGGACCCGGGAAGACCTGCCGTGGACATGCTTATGAGTTCACGTCCCGATGAGTGCCGCTCTTACTCCACCGTCTCGACCTCGCGCGTGCGGGCCGCAGCGCCCTCGCGCGCGGTGTGGCGCTGGTGCGCGTAGAACTGGCGCGATTCCTCCTCGCGCCCGCGCACGACGCGCTTGCCGGCGAGATTGCCCCAGGTCTCGGTGACCACGGTGCGCTGCGCCTCCGGCCCGCCATTGGTGTGGAAGTACAGCACCACCCAGTCGCGCGTGAGGCCGAGTTCGTTCGCGCGGGCGGTGTTCGAATAGAGCGCCGTCACGCGCCAGCGCCCGCGGCTCGTATGCATGATCGGCTGCCACGCGCGGCCGCCCGGATTGAAGCGATGCGGCGCGATGCGCGGCAGCTCGCCCGCCTCGGCGCGCGCGCGATACTCGCGGTCGACATCCAGCAGGACCGCAACGCTCGGCTCCTCCCACACCGGCTTGGGCCGGCGCGGCTGGAGCTGCGCCAAGATGCCGGCAAGCGTTGCGCGCACCAGGGCGATCCGGCGCCTGCCCATGCCCTCCACGGTGCCGAGCCGGCCTTCCTTGAGTGCCGCGTTCAGCGCCTCCAAAGTGGTGATGCCCAGGGTGTCGTAGATGCGGCGCGACAGCACCGGCCCGATCGCCGGGATCGAGATGAACAGCCGCTCGGGGACCAGCCGGCCGCGCAGCATGTCGAGGAAAGGCCAGCGTCCGGTCAGCAGCTGCTCCGCGACCGCCCGCGCGATCGAGGGGCCGACACC
Source organism: Alphaproteobacteria bacterium (assembly GCA_036260035.1). GTDB lineage: Bacteria > Pseudomonadota > Alphaproteobacteria > CACIAM-22H2 > CACIAM-22H2 > DATAAP01. The sequence continues at coordinate 852 of DATAAP010000038.1, forward strand.
CTTCAGCTCCATCAGTGCCTTGGCGCCGCCCTCTCCGATCATGGCGATATCGCGGTCGAGCCGCCGGATGGAGCGCGCGGCCTGGCGGTAGGCCATCACGCGGTACGGGTCGGCCCCTTGCCGCGAGAGCAGCGTCGCCGCCGAGGACAGCCGCCGGGCGATCAGGGCATTGGTGCGTAACCGCACCGGTCTTTGCTCTTCCCTGTCGTCCCCGTCTTCTGCCTGTTCCACATCGGCCACGGCGCATCGCCTCCTCAACGCTGCCTATGCAACGCCGGGAAAGGGATGGTGGAGTCAGAGCGTCCGCGACTCAAGCAGGCTACTTCGATGGCAGATCAACCGCCGGATGCGGCGCGGGCCATGCCGGACTCGCTCCGGTCGATGCGGATCAGGCGGCGCGGATCTTGGCCAGGAAGTCGTCGACTTGGTGGCGCAGGCGGTCGGTCTGCACGCCGAGCGCCTCGGCCGCCGACTTGACGCCCTGGGCGGCGGCGCCGGTCGCATCCGCGCCGCTGGCAACGCCCGCGACATTCTCCGACACGTCCTTGGTGCGGCGCGCCGCTTCCTGCGTGTTGCGCGTGATCTCCTTGGTCGCGGCACCCTGCTCCTCGACCGCCGACGCGATCGAGGTAGCGACGGTGCTGACCTCGCCGATCGTGCCGCCGATGCGCTTGATCGCGTCGACGGCGTTCTGCGTCACATTCTGCACCGCCGCGATCTGCGCCGAGATCTCCTCGGTGGCTTTGGCGGTCTGGTTCGCAAGCGACTTCACCTCACTCGCCACCACGGCGAAGCCCTTGCCCGCCTCGCCGGCGCGCGCGGCCTCGATGGTCGCGTTCAGCGCCAGCAGGTTGGTCTGGGCGGCGATGTCGTTGATGAGCTTGACCACCTCGCCGATGCGCGCGGCGGTTTCCGCGAGGCTCTGCACGGTCGCGTCGGTCTGGTGCGTCTCGTCGACCGCGCGGCCCGCGATGGTCGCGGCGTGCGCCACCTGGCGGCTGATCTCGGCGATCGAGGCGTCGAGCTCTTCCGACGCAGCGGCGACGGTCTGCACGTTGGTCGACGCATCAGCCGAGGCCGAAGCGGCTGTCTTGACCTGGCGGTTGGTCTGGTCGGAGGTCGCGGACATGCTGTCCGAGGTCTGCCGCATCTGGCTCGACGCGGTGCCGAGCGCCTCGAGCGCCTCGCGCACCTGCGATTCGAAGGCGGCGATATGCGCTTCGATGGCCTTCTGGCGCGACGCGGCTTGGGCGTGGCGCTCCGCCTGCTCGGCCTCGAAACGCGCCTTGTCCGCGGCGTTCTGCTTGAACGTGCCCAGCGCGCCGGCGAGCGCGCCGATCTCGTCCGTGCGGTCCATGTAGGCCGCCTCTGCTGTCAGGTCGCCGGCGGCGACCTTGAGCATCGCATCGCGCATGACGCGCAGCGGGTTCAGGACGTGGCGGTTGACCGCGACCATGGCGCCGACCGTGAACAGCACCGCGGCGAGGAACGCGAGCACGCCGAGCGCCAGGCCGCGCTGTGCTGCCGCATACACCTCGCTCGCATGCACCTTGGCGGTGTCGAGCGCGCCCTCGGCGACCGGCAGAACGCTGGCGAGCTTGCCCACCGTGATAGGCGACCATTGGTTCGCGCTCATCTCCGGCTTCTCGCCGGCAAGCAGCATTTCCAGCAGCTTTTCGCGAAGCTTCATATGCTCCGCGTCGAAGAAGTTCTTCTTCGCGTTTGCAATCGCCTCGGCAAGCTTCGGCGGGAGCTGCGCGCCGAAGGCGGCTTCTTCGAGCGCCGCCCAGGCGACCTCCGACGCGCCACGATGATAGTGGAATCTCAGCCGCGTCTCCGGCGGCAGTTTGCCCGCCGCGAGGCCCTGCGAGACGAGGACGGAGGCCTCGCCGCCGGAATTGCGCACCGTCCAGGCGAGCTGCTTCAGCACGAGCATCTGGTCGATGAACGGATCCTTGCCCTTCACCGCCGCGTTGAGCCGCAGCGAAATCTTCTCCAGGGTGTCGAGCAGCTTGGTCGCCTCGGCCATGTACTCCTTGGCCATCTGCTCGCGGCGCGGAGTCTTCTGCCCCTTGAACGCATCCCACGCTTCGGTCTGCAGCGCGGTGATCACCTTCACCGAGCGCTGCAGCTCCGGCAGCAGCGTCTTGCGATCGGCGAACTCGATGGCTTCCAGCAGCTCGGACGCCGCTTTGAGGGCCGGCATCTGCGCGTCGCGGATCTGCCGCAGGTATTTTTCGCCTTCCGGATCGAGGGAACCTGCCGCGTTCAGATTGCGCGTCGTCGAGGAGCGGTCGGTGCGCAGGTTGTGCATCGCCTTGAACGCATGGCCGGACGCATCGGCGATGGCGAGAACGCGGCCTGACTCGCCGAGGCGCTGCCAGGATTCCCACACGTTCACGGTGACGATCGAGACGACGACAAAAC
>DATAAP010000039.1:0-8540 GCA_036260035.1 Alphaproteobacteria bacterium
AAGAACCGCTCGACGCTGGCGTCGGCGCGGTCGCTGGCGTTGGCCAGTCGCTATGATCGCGAGACCATCGCGATCACCGTGCTGGCGAATGTCGGCATCACATATTTCAGTGTACTCGAGTTCCGCGACAGGCTGGCGATCGCGCGCGACAACCTCGCCAATGCAGAGAGCGTGCTGGCGATCGTCGAGGCGCGAGTGCGGAACGGTGCCGCGTCCGCCCTCGAGCTGGCTCAGCAGCGCACGGTTGTCGCCAATCAGCGTGCGGCTTTGCCAGCCCTCGAGCAGCAGCTCCGCCAGGCGGAGAACGCCCTGGCCGTCCTGCTCGGCGAGACGCCCGACGCGCTAACCATCGCCAGCGGCTCGCTCGATGACATCACCCTGCCCGAAGTGGCGCCTGGACTGCCGTCGGAGTTGCTCAACCGCCGGCCCGACATCGCCAACGCCGAGGCGCAGCTCATCGCGGCAAATGCCGATATCGGCACCGCGCGCGCGGCGCTGTTCCCGAGCATCCAGCTCACCGCGCAGGGCGGGTACGAGAGCACGGCGCTTTCCTCGCTCTTCAACGGGCCGGGCCTATTCTGGACGCTGGTCGCCTCGGTCACGCAGCCGATCTTTGAAGGTGGCCGCCTCGCCGGCCAAGTCGATCTGACCGAGGCGCGCTATGAAGAACTCGTGCAGACCTACCGCAGCACGGTGATCAACGCCTTCCGCGACACCGAAGATACACTGGTGGCGATACGACAGCTGGCGGTGCAGCAGATGCTGCAGGAGGAGGCGGTCGCGGCGGCGCAGGCGGCGTTCGACCTCGCGGACACGCGCTATCGGGGCGGCGCCGACACGCTGCTCAATGTGCTCGATGCGCAGCGCACCCTATTCCAGGCGCGCGACCAGCTCGTCCAGATCCGGTCCGCCCGGTTGCAGGCGGTGGTGTCGCTCTTCCGCGCGCTGGGCGGCGGCTGGCGGCTGCCATAACCAGGCGCCGGGCTCGGGCGGTTGATTTGCGCTTCAGCCACCTACGCGCTGGCGCGTGCTTCACGGATGCGGCTTGCGGGGAGCCGCACCGTCACAGTCGTCCCTTGGCCGGGAGCGCTCTCGATCTGAAGCGTGCCGCCATGCAGCTCTGCGAGCTTCTTCGCTAGCGGCAGGCCCAGGCCAGTCCCCTGATACTTGCGCGACTGCGCGCTCTCGATCTGCCGGAAGCTCTCGAGAGCGAGGGGAATCTGCTCCGGTGTCATGCCGATGCCGGTATCGGCGACGATGATGGCGATCGCATCACCGGTGAATGCCGCCGACAGGCTGACGCGCCCGCCCTTGGGTGTGAACTTCACGGCGTTGGAGAGCAGGTTGATCAGGATCTGCTTGAGCCGGATCTCGTCCGCCCAGAGCGGAGGGATCGTCAGCGGCGCCAGCACGTTCAGACTGAGACCGGCTTCCTTCGCCCTCGGCTCCACGATTCGCACGCAGCTCCGGAACACGGACGCGATCGCAATCTGCTCCTCGTGCAGCTCGAGCTTGCCAGCCTCGACCTTGGAGAGGTCGAGAATGTCGTTGATGATGTCCAGCAGGTGCTCGCCGCTGCGGTTGATGTCGCGCGCGTACTCGCGATAGGCCTCGTGGCCGACCGGGCCCTTTATCTGCTTGTCGATCAGCGCCGAGAAACCGATCACTGCGTTGAGCGGCGTGCGGAGTTCATGGCTCATATTGGCGAGGAATTCGGATTTCGCGCGGTTCGCTTCTTCGGCCTGGGCGCAGGCGGCGCGCGCCGCGGAGACCGCTTCCGCCAGCTCGGCCTGCAGCCGCTCGTGCCGGCGCAAACTGGAGACGAGAAGTCCGGTTCCCGCCCCCAAGATCGACAGCGTGAGAGCGGCCTCGATGGCATGACCGATGAGCTGCGCCCAGAACTCGGCGAGGACATGGCTGCGCGAAACGTTCACCTTTACAACCAGCCCTTCGCCCGCGCCCTCGATGGTCGCATAGCTGGCGATCACCGCGGTGCCGTCGATCTCGCTGACGCCGTGGAACGTTGCCGCTTCCTGGTGCAGCAGATGCGTGCGGAAAAATTCCGAGCTTGCGGCCGACTGGCTGAGCGCGCGGGCGCCATCCGGTGCGTGCGCCAGGATCGTACCATCATATCGAAAGAGGGTGGCGGAGACGCCCGGTCCAAGATCGATCGAACGATAGATGCGCGTGAACTCGTCCGGATCTACCGCACCATTCGCCACGCCGGCGAAGCTGCCATCCAGGTTCTCGAGCCTCAGGTAGACGCCGATTCGCCATTCGCCGGCAATCTGCCGGGGCGCGCCAATGTAGAGGTCCTGGGAGTCCTCGCTCCGGAGCACATTGAAGAAGAGCTCGCTGGCAGCGTTGACTCGGCTGGGGTCGGGGCGATCGGAGGAGGCAATGTGCTCCCCGCTCTCATCGAACCAGCCGATCTCGGTCAGAGTCGGCGAGCCGCCGCGCAACGTATTCAGATGAGTGTATATCGACGCCCGACTGCGATAGATCCCGCGAACGACGTCATCGCGCAGCCGGCCGACAGCCAGCAGAGTGTCGCAGACCGCATTGAAGGTGCGGGTGGCATTCTGGGCGAGCAAGTGTGCTGCGTTGCGCGTGTCGCGCTCGGCCCGCGCCAGTGCGGTTTGATAATTTTCCCGCTGGTGTATCGCGAACGACAGGACGATCGTCGCAGCAATGCCGATCGCGGCGGCGATGACCTGCCGGCTCGGGCTGTCGACCAATCCCGTCACAAACCTGCGCATTGCTTGCGCATTCATTACCATGGCACCCGGGCCGCCCTGACCTGCGATGCCAGAATGCTAGGCGCCATTCATCAAGGAATGCTTAGGAATTGATGACCTGCTCTTCACGCGCCGCGTGGTAGCAGCATCGGCCGCTATCTCAAGTAAGCGCGCTCGCGCCAGATCGTGTAGTCGCGCCTGAAGGCCAAATAGGACTCGTAGACGCGTTTAAAGTTTGGGTTACGGCTAGTCTCCTCGGCGGCGACTTCGTTCCAGGCGCTCTCCATCGCGGCAATGATCTCCGGCGCCCAGTTCCGGATTTGCACGCCCTCGGCCTGCATCTGCCTCATCGCCTTCCACTGCACGGCTTCGCCTTCGGCGATGGTTGCGCGGATCATGTCGCCGCACGCGAGTTCAATGACCGCCTTGTGCCGCTCGTGAAGCGCATGCCATCGCTTCAGATTGATGTAGAGGTCGAAGAACGTCGCCTGCTGATGCCAAGCCGGGAAGTAGTAGTAGCGCGCTACCTTATTAAGCCCGAGCCGCTGGTCCATGACGGGCAGCGAGAACTCCGCCGCATCGATGGTCCCCGATTCGAGCGCCTGGTAGATTTCGCCTGGCGGCAGCTGCTCCGTCTTTGCACCAAGCTTCTGCATGACCTTGGCGCCCAGCCCGAAGAAGCGCATGCGCAGCCCGCGGAAATCGGCGACGGTGCGGATCTCCTTGCGGAACCATCCAGAGGCCTCCGGCGGGATCAGCGCGCAGGGAATGTTGTAGAGGTTGCGCGCGGCGAACATCGCCCTAGCGGCTTCAAGCCCGCCGCCGTGATACATCCATGCCAGATATTCACCGGTATCTGGGCCGAATGGGACCGCGGAGAACATGTTGAATGTGCTGTCGAACTCGGCGAACCAGCCGGCTCCGCCCCAGCCGGCATCCACGCGCCCGTCTGCGACGGCATGGAGCGTCTCCTTGGCCGGGACGGTTGTGCCCGGTTCCTGGAATTGCAGCTTGATTGCGCCGCCGGAGGCACGCGCGATCTTGTCTGCGAGCCCCATAGCGCCCTCGCCGATCAGCGCCATGTTGCCGGGAAACGTGCTGGCGAACGAGAGTCGGACGGCATCCTTCTCCGCTGCGGCAGCTACGTGCGCCGGGCTCGCGATCAGAAGGGCTGCGATCGAGGCGGCCAGGAATGCGCGGACCATCATTTTCCAGTGCGGCCCCGTGGGCGGGCGGATCGGCAGAGAGGGAACGGCCGCTGCCAAGGGGCACGCGACTGTCTCTGTCTTCGATAGTCTAGCCGCATAAATAAACGGCTAACGGTGCGGCCTTTGCCTGTCGGTCGCTTTGCGCGTCGCGGGTGAAAGAAGGGGGGCGGCCGCGCCCCCCGTCCGGTTGAAAAGTTCAGGCCAGCAGGAAGTCGTCCGCGTTGAGATCGGCTGCGTTGACGCCGGCGAGTGTGACCGTTCCATTCTCGAATGTGATCACCGCGCCGTGATCGCCGTCTTCGATGGTCTGAGTCGCCGTGCCCGTCAGCACGATCCTGTCGGTTCCGTCCTCGAAATCCGTGATCGTATCGTCGCCGCTCTCGTGCTCAGCGAACACGAACAGATCGGCTCCGCCGAGACCGGTGAGTATGTCGTCGTCGTCGCCGCCCTGAATCCTGTCGTCGGCATTGCCGCCTACGATGGTGTCGTTGCCTTCATCTCCGAAAAGGATGTCGGCGGCATGGTTCTCCAGATCCTCATTAGCGACGGCCCGGATTTCGTCGTCCCCCTCGCCGCCGAAGATCGTGTCCGCCGCGGTATCGCCCCCGCGGAGAAAGTCGTTGCCGGCGTCGCCGTATACGATGTCGCCGGTGGGGTCGTTCCAGACCACGCTGTCGTCGCCATCGCCGCCGAAGACCGTGTCTCGTCCCGCCATCCCCCCGACGTTGTCGTCGCCATCATCGCCAAAGACCAGGTCGTCACCCGCGCCGGTGTTGAAATCGTCGTTGCCGTCGCCACCGCTGAGGATGTCGTTGCCGGCCCCTCCCTCGATCGTATCGTCCCCGGCAAGCCCTGAGATGATGTCATCTCCGCCGAGCCCGGGCAGCACATCGTTTTCTTCCGTGCCGTCCACGACGTTGTTGCTGTCGTCCGCGATGGCGACCAGTTGGCCGCGGATTTCGCCCGCGGGGAACTCGGTCGTATGGACGTTGAAATAGATCGGAACCTCCGAGCCGACCGAGGCCGAACCGAGAATGTCCGCGAAGTCGGCGATCGAAACGTTGGCTGGGTCCGTCGTCTCCCAACGGCCGCTTACGCTCCAGGAACCATCCTCGTTCTGCTCGATCGCGAGATCGTCGCCATCCTGGGCCGGGTTGATCTGACCGAAGACCACCGGCCCGTTCACGCCGCGCGGCGCGTTATGGTAATGCGTGCTGACCACGTCATCGTCCGTCTCCTCCGTCTGGGACGGATTGCCTGTGGCTGGGCCGTAATCTACGCCTACGATCTGAAACGAGTAGCTCGCAGCCACTGCAGCGCTGTCGAAAGTGACGGTTCCAAGACCATGCGCGGTCGAATGGTTCGGCGGCACTTCCTGGATTCCTTCAAGAATCGCGCGGAACGCTGTCGACATCGGCTCCTCCTTGCATAGGTTGAACATCGCCGCTCCGACCTACTGAGAAGCGGCACGGTTAATGAGCGATTGGCCGCGTTCAGCGCCAAGCCTGCGAAAGCGAAGGCTAGGAAATTGCCGCGCTGAGCGGCAAGCCTCGTCGTGCTGAACCGGCAAACGCATTAAGGTCCTGCCCGCGCGGCGAGACAACGCAAGTAACCGTGATCGCGCAGCGCAGCTCAATGACGCGCTCTCAATCGTGCAGACGGAAGACGGTCACGCTCCGGCGAACCGCCGGCGCATAAGGCGGAAGCCGTCGCCTGCGGGCTCCAGCGCTGGCATCGCGCCCAGCGGGCGGCGCGTTACCGGATGGCTGGCGCGGTCGAAGGTGCCATCGCGCGATCCATGCTCGACCACTCTGCCGTCGTCCATGACGAACATGCGGTCGGCGACCTCCTCGACGGCGCCGAGATCGTGTGAGACGAAGAAGCAGGCGAAGCCGTACCGTTCCTGCAGCGTACGGATCAGCGTCAGAATGTGCCTCTGCACGGTCATATCGAGCGCCGAGGCTGGTTCGTCAGCGACGACGAAGGCCGGGCGGCGGACGATTGCGCGGGCGATGGCCACGCGCTGGCGCTGTCCGCCCGAAAGCTCATGCGGGAAGCGGTCCACGACGAAGTTCCAAGGCCGACTTCCTCGAGCACCTCGCGGGCGCGCGCTGCGCGTGCCGCCACATCGAGCTCCGGAATCAGGCGCAGCGGCTCCGCGACGCGGGACGCGACTGTCATGCGCGGATCGAGCGAGCCGTACGGGTCCTGGAAGAACCATCTGGCAGGCAAGCCGCCAAGCGCGCATCGCTTCTCGCGCAGCAAGGTGCTACCCTATGTGCAGGACTTCTTCGCGGGCGTGCTCGCGCGGCGCGATTCAGGGCAGGGCTCGAGCTCACTGCGCGCCTGACGCCTGCTTCTTGCCCCAGATCTCCTCGAGCCGCTGCGCGCGGCCGCAATTCCATTTGTAGAAGGTGTAGCGCAGCGGATTCTTCGTGTAGTAATCCTGGTGATAGCCCTCCGCCGGATAGAAAGGCGTCGCGCGCACGATTTCCGTTGCGACTGAACGATTGAACTGCGTCGCGACTTTTGCCTTCGAGTCTTTCGCGAGCTTCTCTTCCTCGTCGTCCATGACGAAGATCGCGCTGCGGTAGGAGCTGCCGCGGTCGCAGAACTGGCCGCCGGCGTCGAACGGGTCGACATTATGCCAGAACGCCTCCAGGAGCTGCACGTAGCTGACGCGCGCGGGATCGTATTTCACGCGCACCGCCTCGGCATGGCCGGTCGTGTTGGCGGAAACCTGCTCGTAGGTCGGATTCGGCAGGATGCCCCCAGTGTAGCCGGAGACGGTCTCGACCACGCCGTCCACCTTGTCGAACACTTCCTCGACGCACCAGAAGCAGCCGCCAGCAAAGATCGCCGTCTTCAGCTTGTCGGGCGCGCCGGTCTGCGCGGGCGCTGCGCTGGCGAAAGCGGCTGCCGCAAGCGCGGCTGCGGCCAAGACTGTTTTGAGCATCTCGATCCCTCGCATCGCTGAAGTTGCGCAAGACTATCCGTGAATCGCCCAGGGGCGATTCACGCTTTCGTGCGCAGGGACTTGGGCGTTTCTCTAGCGCTCCCCCGCTTATCGTCCAATTGCGCTTTTTGAGCGGTATGCCCGCACGAGTAGAATGGATGCCGTCATCGTGACCAGCGAATGGGGGCTATCCAGTCAAAATAGGGGAGAGAGCATCATGGTCCACCTTCTCAGTCATGAGGAGTTGCAGCGTCTACGACCTGCCCAGGAGGCCGCATTCCGGTCGCCGGTGCCCACCCAGATGATCTCCAACGGCGAATTCACGCCTTTGCCCCAGAGCGCGCGGCAGCGGCAGGTGGAAGCGCGCATCAAGGAGCTTGCCGACGCGCACGGCAAGAGGCTGGGGATGAGCCGCCGGCGCTTCCTCGCCACTGCCTCCGGCATGGCGACCGCCTTCCTAGCAATGAACGACGTGTTCGGGCCGCTCTTCGATGTGAGCCGCGCCGAGGCAGCACAGCCCGAAGTCGCGAACGCGCGCGCCGAGGGCCTCAGCGGCCAGTTCATTTTCGACGACCAGACGCATTTCGTGCATGACGGGTTCAATCAGGAAGGCCTGCTCGACCTCGGGAAGTACGCCGCCGACCACTGGAACCCCGAGCTGGGCAAGGAGAGGCTCACGCTCGCCTATTACAAGTTCGACAACTATCTGCGTCAGGTCTTCCTGAACAGCGACACCAAGATCGCGCTGCTCTCGGGCGCGCCGTTCGACGACCCGTCGTGGTGGCTGCTGCCGAACGAGCAGATCGCCGACGCGGTCGACAGGGTCAACCGCATGGCCGGCTCGCGGCGGATGCTCGGGCACTTCGTGATCACGCCGCGGCAGCCCGGCTGGATGGAGCATGTCGAGAAGGCGATCGCGTCCGGACGGCACCAAGCGTGGAAGGCCTACACGATCGGCGATCCGCTCTCGGCGGCGACCAAGTATCCGTGGCGCCTTGACGACGAGGCGCTGATGTATCCCTTCTACGAGAAGGCAGTGAAGGCCGGCATCCGCAATGTCGCAGTCCACAAGGGGCTGATGCCCGTCGACTACGAGAAATCGTGGCCGAATGTCTGGCAGTACAACACGCATTGGGACATCGGCAAGGCCGCGAAGGACTGGCCGCAGCTCAACTTCATCATCTATCACGGCTGCCTGCAGCCGTTCATGGAAACACCTGAGCGGGCGCTGGCCGAGTTCGAGCGCACCGGCGAGATCAAATGGGCGACGCATCTCGCCCGCATCCCGCAGGAATACGGCGTCAGCAACGTCTATGCCGAGCTCGGCACGTCGTTCGCGAACTCGGCGACGGCGAATCCGCGCTTCGCGGCGGCCCTGCTTGGCACCTACATCAAGGGCATGGGCGCCGACCACGTGATCTGGGGCACCGATTCGGTATGGTACGGCTCGCCGCAATGGCAGATCGAGGCGCTGCGGCGCCTGGAGATCCCGGAGGACATGCAGAAGAAGCACGGCTTCGCACCGCTCGGCCCGGCGGACGGCCTAGTCAAGAGCGCGATCTTCGGCTTCAACTCGGCGCGCCTTTTCGGCATCAACATGCGCGCCGCGATGGACTCGCTGTCGCGCGATCGGCTAAC
>DATAAP010000040.1:0-9519 GCA_036260035.1 Alphaproteobacteria bacterium
GCTTCGTCGATGCGCGCAAGATCAACGTCAACTATTTCGACTCGCCCTATTTCATCGTGCCCGATGGCAAGGTTGCGGCCGAGGCCTACCACGTGATCCGGGCCGCGATGGAGGAAGAGAAGGTCGCCGGCATCGGCCGCGTGGTGCTGAGCTCGCGCGAGCATCCGCTGATCGTTCAGCCGAAGGACGGCGGGCTCACCATGACGACCCTGCGCAGCAAGGACGAGCTGCGCGACGCGGCCGAATACTTCGACGAGATCCCCGACGTTTCCGTCGACAAGCGCATGGTCGAGATGGCGAAATCGATCATCGAGAAGATGAAGGGCGACTTCGATCCGGACTTCTTCAAGGACCGCTACCAAGAAGCGCTGCACGAGCTGGTGCAGGCGAAGGTGAAGGGCCTGCCGGTTAAGGAGCAGCCCGAGCCCGAGCCGACCAACGTCATCAACCTGTTCGATGCGTTGAAGCGCTCGCTCGGCGAGAGCCCGCGCAAGGCGCCGGCCGGCTCGCGCAAGGCTGCGCCATCGGCGAAGGCCGCGAAGCCGCGTGGCAAGAAGGCGCGGCGCAAGGCAGGATAGAGCGGCGCAACCGGGGGGTGGTGTGCCTAGCGACCGCGACTATCGCGGCTTGACCGTCTCGTTGATCGGAGCGCCCGAGCGTGTGCCGCTCGCGCGCATCCGCCGTGAGCTGGAACGGCGCGGCGCCGTGCTGATGCGCCGCATCGTCTACGACACGCAGGTCACCGTGGTAGCCCACGGCGCCGTCGGCCGGCTCGCCGGCGGCACCCTTGACGGAGTGCTGGCGCGCGCGGGCCTGCGCAGCACCCTCCAGACCGAGCACCAGTTCCTGCGTGAGCTCGGCTTGCTTGAAAAGCTGCCCGAGAAACGCCGCGACTACGAGCGCGCCGCCTTCAGTCGCCTGAGCCGGCTTGCGCCCAAGGAGCAGATGTGGCTCGAGCTGTTCGACGCGATCGAGCCGGTCGACGGCTTTTTCGATTTCCCCGACGTCGTGCTCGCGCGCCAAGTGCGCTCGCTGCTCGATGCCGGGCTGAGCTTGCCCTCGATCATCGGTGCCGTGATCGCCTTCCGCCGCGCGGCAGCGCGCGACGCGTTTGGCCAGATCGGCAATCTCGTGCAGCTGCCGAGCGGCGAGATCGTCGTGCGCATGGGCGCGTGGCTCGCGGAGATCGACGGCCAGCTGCGCCTGCCGCTCGAAGACGAGGCGCCGCCCGTCACCGGCGAGCTCTACGACCTCGCCGAGGCGGCGGAGCAGGTCGGTGACTGGGTGGGTGCGGAACGGCTCTACCGCCGCTGCATCCAGGTCGATCCTAATGACGCGCTGAGTCACTACAACTGCGCCAACGCACTGCGCCAGCAGAACCGCGCGCAGGAGGCGGCGATCCTGTTTGCGCGCGCGACGGCGCTGGATCCGCAGCTCGCCGATGGCTGGTACAACCTCGCCTGCCTTGCGCAAGACCGCGGCGATCTCGATACCGCACAGCGGCATTTCGAGCGCGCCATCGCCTGCGACCCCAACTACGCCGACGCGCTCTTCAACCTCGCGGTCCTGCATCTCGACCGCGGCAAGCCGGCCGAGGCGCTACCGCTGTTCGAGCGCTACGCGGCCCAGGACCCGCATAGCCGCTGGGGCCGCGCTGCGCGCAAAGCTGCCTCCTTGTGCCGGCTCTATCTCACCATGCACGAGCAGCCCGGCTGATTGTCTCAGGACAATTTGTCTGCCGACAATTCCACGATTGCCGTGCTGTGCGGCTGGCCTGATAAACGTGCGATGCCGATTGATTTCGCAGCACTGGCGGTGGCGCTCGCCGGCGTCGTCCTGATCGCCTTCATGCGCGGCGCATTCGGCGGCGGCTTCGCTATCATCGGCATCCCCCTGCTGTCGCTCGTCATGGACCCGATCACAGCCGGCGCGCTGCTGGCGCCGCTGTTCATCGCCATGGACGTCGTGGCACTCCGCTACTGGAAGCCGTCCACCTGGTCGAAGCCCGACCTGATCGTGCTCGTGCCGGCGATGGTGGCCGGCATCGCCATCGGTTTCGCGATCATGAGCAGCGTCGACCACGCGCTGATCGCCATCGTGGTCGCCGTCATCACCCTCGGCTTCGCCGGTCTGTGGTTCCTCGGCGGCGGCAAGGTCGAGCGGCGCCCGCGCTCGACGCCTCGGGCAATCGCGCACGGCGCGGCGTCCGGCATCACCTCGATGATCGCGCATTCCGGCGGCCCGGCGCTGGCGATGTACCTGTTGCCGTTGGGCCTGCCCAAGCACATCTACGCGGGTACGACGAGCGTCTACTTCACGGTGACCAACGCCACCAAGGCGGGCCCGTGGCTGCTGATCGGCGCGCCTACGCGCGCGACATGGCTGCTCATGCTGCTCTGCGTGCCCGCAGTGCCGCTCGGCATCTGGGCGGGCTGGAAGCTGCATGAGCGGCTCGACCAGCAGCAGATGTACCGCGCGTGCTACGCGCTGCTGGTCGTCACCGCGCTGAAGCTGCTGTTCGACGGCGTCAGCGGCTTGCGCTAGCGCACGCTGCCGCTCAGCGTCGTCGCCGGCACCTCGTAGGCCAGCACCGGCCCGGCATTGCCTTCGTTGACAGTGACGAACGGTGCGTTGCCGTACATCAATGCGACATTGGCCGGGCGGCCGGTAAAGCTCCGCCACATCTGATGCAGTGCCGCGGCGGCGTAGAGCTTCGCGTCGCGGCCGGTGCCTAGCATCCATTCGGCGGTCGGCGTCACGCGCAGCGTGTTGTTCGGGCCCTGGTCGACCGCGGCAGCCATCGGGAAGCCGAGCTCGGCGTTGATCGTCTCGATCAGGCTATCGAAGTCGCGAGAGTACTTGCCGAATCCCGCGGCGGAGACGCGGCGGCCGAGCGTGCTCTGCGTGACGCGGCGCACGAGGTCCCCGTAAACCCAGCCTTCGTCGCCGGTGCGTGCATGCCGCACGCCGAGCCAGCGGCCCTGCTGCGTCAGCTCTATCAGGTCGTCGCCTTGCAGCACCTGCGAGCGCACGGCCGATTGATCGGATGGCCCGGCGCGCAGGTTCACGCGCTCGCCCGTTACCTTGTAGACGTCGCCGGGGCCCGCGAGCGCAGCACTGGTCGCGATAGTCATGGTTGCCGTCAGCAATGTTCGGAGAAGCGTCAGAGGCATCTTGATCTCCCTGCTCAGGTCGATCCCCTCTCGGCCGGAAGCAACACGCGACGGTCGAGGATGTTCCTCCAACGAAGTGCGATTACAGCGCTGGAACGCAATCACCGCATGCGTGTTGTGGGACGGGGGCCGAATCTACGAGATGCGAGGAAACGATGCGGCGGACGATATTCACTTTGGGTCTTCTTCTTCCGATAGCCGCGTGCGGCGGCGGCGACGGCATGTTCGGCGGCGGCGACCGCGGCCGTCAGACCAGCGGCGCAACCATGACGGCACCGACAGTGCCGCCTCAAGCGGGCCAGCCCGGCCAGACGTCGCAGCAGGCGCGCACGGCGATCGCGCGCGAGCCTGGCGGCGCACAGGCACTCTCCGGCACGACCGGTATGAGCACGACGGCCATGGCGCAGCTCTCTGCCGCCGAGCAGGCCTTCATGATCGAAGCGGCGCAGCATGGCATGGCGGAGGTCGAGCTCGGCCGGCTGGCGGAGTCGCGCGGCTCTTCGGCGCAGGTGCGCGATTTCGGCCGCATGATGGTGCAGCAGCACACGCAGGCGAATCAGGAGCTGATGGCGATCGCGCAGCGCATGGGCGTGACTCCGCCGACTTCGCTGACGCCGGCAGCGCAAGCCGTGCAGATGAGATTGCAGCAGGCGCAGGGCCAGGAGTTCGACCGCCAGTATTTGGAGCACCAAGCCTCTGACCATCTCACGCAGCGGGCGATGTTCCAGTTCGCGGCGAACAACGCCCGGAACCCAGACCTGCGCAATTTCGCGCAGCGCACACTGCCGGTCGTCGAGCGGCATATCGAGCAGCTGCGGACGATCGCGCCTACGGCGATGCGGACCGGCTCCATCCGCTGAGCTTCGCGTCCCGGCCAAGCTGGGGCGGTGAAACAGCGAAGCTGCAGTTCTCACGGCGAACTGGGCATTCCTGCTTCACCGCCTTAGCACCGTGACACCGGAGTGTTTCACTGCTTCGCGCGTTTCATCCCTTCACCGATCGCGGCCGCGCGCCTTTCCACGCCGCAGTCCCAAAGATGCGACGCCCGGCGGGATCGGAGACCGGCCGGCCCCGGGCGCGGCGCATGCGGAGCCGCTCCTTCGTGCTGCCGGTCGCGGCTGCCGCGGCGGTGATGACGATTGGATTGGCCCTTCTGCCGGTGGCCTTTCTGGCGATCGACCACGACCGGGGCGTGACGTGGGCGGACAGGCTGTTCGATATGGCGGGGCTGTCACGGCAACCGGCGCGCGAAAAGACGTGAAAATCGCCCCTCCCATCACCATATAAAGCTATGGGCCGGTCGCGCCGTGTGGCCGTGATGGTGCATGCGAGGTGTCTTGATGATGCAGAAAAAGTCGCGCTACGAGGGGTCCCAGGCTGCGCCGGCATCGGCCCAGCAGGTTGCGGATCGCACCCGCCGCGTGCAGCACGCGAGCGACCGCAGCCGCGTCACCATTCCGCTGCTCAACGCCGCAGAGGCGGAGAAGCAAGCGCAGCGGCAGATCGAGCGCGACGAGCGCGCGCAGGAGCGCGCTGGCGCGCCAGCGTTTGACGGCGATGCGCGCCTCACGCTCTATGTCGTCGACCGCATCATCTGGTTCGCGCACTGGATGGACTACGTGTCGCTGAACCGCCTGCCGCCGTCGAAGCCGCGCAACCGCAACGAGATCACCGCGCTGTTGCGCGAAGAATTTCCGGAAGAGCTGATTGATCTCGCGTGGAGGCGCCTCGAGCGCCGCAATGCGCCCGTAATGACGCGTGTGGCATAGCGCCCTTGGCAATTTCCCTCGCTTATAAGCGTCACCCGCGCGCTCGACCCTCGGATCCCTGGTTCAACAGGCCCGAACCCAAGCCGCTCTCAGGCGCTCGGACAGCGGACGAGTGGGCGTGAGTCAGCCCACGCATGACGCTCCGAGGTCAGGCGCACCCGAGCCCTAGTGCGCGTCGTTGGCCTGCCAGCTCACGACATGGAGGCTGAGCGCGGGGCCGCGGATGCGTTGGCCGTCCTCCATGACCAGCACCGGATCGCGCATCGGCGGTAGCTGGGTAATGAAGTCGACCGCCTCGGCCTCGGTCGCGAAGCTCTCCTTCGCACGCTGGGCCGCCATTGCCGATGAGACGCCGCCCGCGTCTCCATGCGCGCTGTCGCGCTCGGCGAGGTATTCGACCGTGAAAGCCATGCGGAACCTCCCGAATGCTCTTTAGCGCGACAACGCGGCAGCCGCCCGGATGTTCAGTTCCCCGGTCCGACTGCTCCGCTTGGGCGACACTAACCCCGAAAGCGCGACGCGCCGCGCCGCTAACCTTGACTGCGCGAAGCGCCCGTATGCTCCGGCTCAGGCGCCGACCGGCATGCGCTGGCGCTCCGTGCGGAAGCGATCGTTCGGTAGTATACCGTCCGGATCAGCGGCAAGGTCGAGTTTTATCCGGTTTAGGAAGTACATCGGCATGTTACCACGCGCGCGCACCTGGACCGATCCGCGCGCCTCGCACTCGAACAAGTGGCGCACGCGGTGCCACACCGCTTCGGACACGTTGATCCGGCCCGGCTCGCCAGCGGCCTCCATGCGCTGCGCCACGTTCACCGTGTCGCCCCACACATCGAATGTGAACTTGCGGCGGCCGACCACGCCGGTCATCACCGGGCCGGCGTGGATGCCGATGCGCATCGTCCAGGGTGCGAGCCTCAGCTTTGCGCGCTCGATATTCAGGCGCGAAACGCAGCACTGCATGTCGAGCGCTGCGAGACAGGTATCGACGACTTGCGTCGAACTCGCGTCCGGCACGCCGCCCGCGAGCATGTAGCAGTCGCCGATCGTCTTGATCTTCTCCAGCCCCCGCCGCTCGACGATCGCATCGAAGGCACCGAAATACTGGTCGAGCGTCTGCACGAGCCGCGCCGGCTCCATGGACGCGGCAAGTCCGCTAAAGCCGTGGAAGTCGCCGAACAGGATCGTCGCGAGCGAGTGAAAGCGCGCCTTGACCGAGCCACCCAGCTTCAGCTCCTCCGCGACCGCTTTCGGCAGGATGTCGCAGAGCAGGGCGTCGGCCTTGCAACGCGCCTGTTCCAGCTCGTCGAGCGACTGCGTCAGCCGCGCCGCGGTGCGCCGCAACTCCAGCAGGCTGACGACCTGGCGCGCCAGCGTGCGGACCGCCTCCTGCTGCTCGAAGCCGATCTCGCGCGGCTCGAAATCGACGACGCACATCGTGCCCAGCGCATAGCCCTCGCTGTCGATCAGGGGCATGCCGCAGTAGAAACGCAGATGCGGCCAGCCGGCGACGGTCGGGTTCTCGCGGAAGCGCTCATCGGCGACCAGGTCGGGGATCACAACAAGATCGTTCTGGCAGATCGTGTGGGCACAGATCGTGATCTCGCGCGGCACCTCGACCAGGTCGGGCGGGAGGCCGACCTTGGACTTGAACCAGGCGCGCGCCTCGTCGACCAGCTTGATATAGGCGACCGGCGTCCTGCAGATCCGCGCGGCTAGCTCCGACAGCTGGTCGTAGCTCTGCTCCGCCGGCGTGTCGAGGATGCCGTAGGAGTACAGCGCCTCCACTCGATGCATTTCATTGTGGGGAACCGGCATTACGCGCCCCTCGCCCGGCGATGCGCTAGGCGCCGCCGCAAGTCCGTTGCCCCCGGCGACGATACTACGCCATCCCGCGCCGAAGTCGAATGCGCTCCCCTGCCGCCTCTAAAGAATCCGCGCCTTCGGGCTTGAGGCGAGGGGCCGCCCGCATCGACGAGCGCGGCGGGTTCGCGCGCCTTCTTGCGCGGGCGCCTCAGTTGCCGACCCAGGTTTCTTTCTCGGGCTCCGGCATGAGGTCGTTCCCGCTCCACGCGATCAAGAGCAGGATGATCCATTCGCTCTTGTGCGAGAAGCCGTAGACGGGACTCAGATCCTGGACTAGCTTGCCGGTCTTCGAGTCGTAGCTCGTCGCCGCGACCTTGATGACGCCCTGCTGCGTGTCGCTCTTGTAGAGCGCCAGCTGCGGAAACATAATATCGCCGGCGAGCGGAACCGGAATCCCGAATCGCGGCGTCCCGATCAGGAGCTCGCCGCGGTCGATTGAGATCGCGCCGACGCGCGGCTCCAGCACGAGATCCGATTGGCCCTTGCTGTCGACCAGAGCGGCCCCGCGCTTCAGCACGCGGCTGCGGATCGTGCTCAGCAGATACTTGCTGTCGGTGCCCTCGACATAAGCGGGATCGACGAAGACCTTCGTGTCCGCCGGAATACTAAGCGCGAGCTGGTCGACGGCACGTTCGGCGGCTACCGAGAACAGGAGCTGTTCTGTCGCGGTACGGCCCGGCTCGGTCTCGCGCGCAGTCGAGCAGCCGACGAGCGCGAGGGTTGCGGCGATCAGGAGGGCGTGGCGGAACATGGAGGCGGCAGCAGGAACGTCGCGGGTATTGAAAGGCGAAGCTACGAATCGAACGGCGGGTGCGCATGCATGTTCCGCGCCGCTCACGTCCCAGTAAACCTCTCTCTTGGGGAGAGGGGAATGTGGTGTGCTAAAGCTTCGCCATGGAGGAAGCGACATCGGTCATCGTGGTTGGCGGCGGCCCTGCCGGCCTGTGCCTGGCAATCGAGCTCGGGATGCGCGGCGTGAACTGCATGGTGTTCGACGACAAGCCGGACACCACGCCGCATCCGCAGGCGAACGCCACGCAGGCGCGGACGATGGAGCATTTCCGCCGCATGGGCTTCGCCGACGAGATCCGCGCCCTCGGCCTGCCACGCAACTACCCGACCGACATCGCCTATTTCACGCGTTACACGAAGCACGAGCTCGGCCGCTTCCGCATGCCGGCGTCGGGCGAAGTGCGCGACCTCGCACGTCAGGCGACAGGCGCGTGGAGCTCGCCCGAGCGGCCGCACCGCTGCTCGCAGATGTTCATCGAGCGCGTCTTGAAGAAGCACGCTGGCAGGTATCCCTCTGTGAGTCTCCGCTACGGCTGGCGCGTCACCGGCTTCAAGGACCATGGCACGCACGTCACGGCCGATGCAGAGCCGACCGACAGGCGCGCGCGCACCACGATCAAGGGTGCCTATATCATCGGCTGCGACGGGCCGCGCAGCCTGGTCAGGCAGGCGCTCGGCATCCGCTATGGCGGCGAGGGCAGTGCCGCGCGCCATTTCATGGGCGGCACGATGCTCGCTGCCTATTTCCGCCAGAAGGACCTCTACCGCCTGCTCAACGGCGATAAGGCGTGGATGTACTGGACCTTCAATGCCGATCGCCGCGCGCTGATGGCGGCGATCAACGGCAGCGACGAGTTCGTCTATCACACGCAGCTCCGCGCCGACGAGGCGGACGGCCCGGTATCGCCCGCCCGCGCGCAAGCGCTGTTCGAGCAGGGGCTCGGCTGCGCATGCCCCATCGAGGTGCTCTACACCGCGCGGTGGAACGCGGGCTACACGCTCGTCGCAGACAGCTATCGGCAGGGGCGCGCCTTCATCGCCGGCGATGCGGCGCATCTGTTCACGCCAACCGGCGGGCTCGGCTACAACACGGCGGTCGAGGACGCGGTGAATCTTGGCTGGAAGCTCGCGGCTGTGCTGCAGGGCTGGGGCGGCGCGCGCCTGGTCGAGACTTATCAGGAGGAGCGGCGGCCGGCCGCACTGCGCAACACGCGCATCGCCCGCGCTTTCGCCGACAGTGTCGGTAAGTTCGCAGCACACCCGCAGCTCGAGGAGGACTCGGCGGAAGGCGCAGCGGCGCGCGCCGCGGCGGGGGCCTATCTCACCGACCACGCACGGCGCGAGTTCAATATTCCGGGCGTCACCTTCGGCGTGCGCTATGACGGCTCGTCGATCATCGCCAGCGACGGCCCCGCCCCGCCCGACTCGATCAACGACTATGTACCGACCGGCGTGCCGGGCGGCCGCGCGCCGCATCTCTGGCTCGATGACGCCTCGCTCTACGACCGCTTCGGACGCGACTTCACCTTGCTGGTGATGCGGCGCGGCTCGGACGTAGCGAAGTGGGGAGCGGCGGCGCGCGCGTTAGGCCTGCCCTTGACCGTGCTCGACATCAGCCGCGAGCGCGCCGCCGAGGAGGCGCGCTATGTGTACGGCGCCGACCTGGCGCTGATCCGTCCGGATCAGCATGTGGCTTGGCGCGGTGCAGAAGATACGGATCCCGAGATAGCACTCCAACGCAGCATTGGTCAGACTCCGGCCTAAATCCGGGTCACCGGCAACCAGAGGCGCATCCATGAAGCGAAGGAGCCTGCTCGCCGCCGCCGGAACGATTCCGCTGCTGCCCCTGCTCCAGCACTCGGCACGTGCCAGCACACAAGCTCGCGTTCGCCCGTCTGACCCGGCCTGGCCGTCGCCCG
>DATAAP010000041.1:0-2987 GCA_036260035.1 Alphaproteobacteria bacterium
GGACATCGTCGACGTCTGGTTCGATTCCGGCTCGACACACGCCTTCGTGCTGGAGAAGAACCCGGACCTGAAATGGCCGGCCTCGCTCTATCTTGAAGGCTCCGACCAGCATCGCGGCTGGTTCCATTCCTCGCTGCTGGAATCCTGTGGCACGCGCGGGCGCGCACCGTATGAAGCAGTGCTGACGCATGGCTTCGTGCTCGACGAGCAGGGCCGCAAGATGTCGAAGTCGCTCGGCAACGTCACCAATCCACAGGAAGTCGCCGACAAGCTCGGCGCCGACATCCTGCGCCTCTGGGTCGTGAGCTCGGACTATTCGGAAGACCTCCGCATCGGGCCGGAGATCCTGAAATATCAGGCGGAGCTCTATCGCCGCCTGCGCAACACCTTGCGCTACCTGCTCGGTGCGCTGTCCGGCTTCAGCGAGTCCGAGCGCATGGCGCCCAAGGACATGCCGGAGCTCGAGCGCTGGGTGCTGCACCGGCTGAGCGAGCTCGATGCGCTGCTGCGCCGGACTGTCGGCGATCCGAATGCGGATGAGTATTTCCGCTTTACGACGTTCTACACGGCGCTCCACAATTTCTGCGCCGTCGATCTCTCGGCGTTCTACTTCGACATCCGCAAGGACTCGCTCTACTGCGACCGTTTCGATGCCTTGCGGCGGCGTGCCACCCGCACGGTGATGGACCACGTCTTCTCCTGCCTTACGGCCTGGCTGGCGCCGGTGCTGTGCTTCACGGCCGAAGAGGCGTGGCTCACGCGTTATCCGAACAGCGACAGCGTCCATCTCCGCACCTTCCCCGAGGTGCCGCCGGCGTGGCGCGACGAGGCGCTCAGCCGCAAATGGGACCGGATCCGCGAGGTGCGCCGCGTCGTGACTGGCGCGCTCGAGCTGGCGCGTGCCGACAAAAAGATCGGCTCGAGCCTGCAGGCAGGCCCGGTGCTGTTCACCGAGCCGCGCTACGACGCGGCGCTGGAAGGCCTCGACCTCGACGAGATCTGCATCACGTCGGGTCTGGAGCGTCAGCCGTTCGGCGAGCAGCCGCCCGAGCATTTCGCGCTGCCGGACGTGCCCGGTGTCGCGGTCGCCTTCCGCGCCGCCCCGGGCGAAAAGTGCGAGCGCTGCTGGCGCGTGCTGCCGGAGGTCGGCAAGGACAAGGCGCATCCGTCGCTGTGCAGCCGCTGCAGCGACGCGGTCGAACATCTGCGCAGCGCCGCCGAATGAAGCTGGGCCTTGCCGTCGCCGCCGCAGCGCTCGCCCTAGACCAGGCGAGCAAGTTCTATTTCTACGATCTGCTGGTCGCCGACGGGCGGCGCGCGATCGAGGTTCTGCCGTTCTTCAATCTGGTGACGGTTTGGAATTACGGCATCAGCTTCGGCATGTTCAACAACGGCTCGGCCAGCGGCTCGATCGTCTTCGTTGGGCTCGCGCTGGCGATCGTCGTCGCGCTGCTTCTCTGGCTGCGCAGCGTGACCTCGCCCCTCGTCGGAGCGGCGCTGGGCTTGGTCATTGGCGGTGCCATCGGCAACGTCGTCGACCGGCTACGCTTCGGCGCCGTCTTCGATTTTCTCGATTTCCACATCGCCGGCTGGCATTGGCCCGCCTTCAATGTGGCCGACTCGGCGATCTGCGTCGGCGTCGTGCTGCTGTGCATCGACGCCTTGTTCCTGACACAGGCCTCGGCTAAAAAAGCGTCATGAAACCCTGCATTGCCGGACGCAGGCCGGTTGCGTTGGCGCCTTGCCTGGTGCTGCTGGCGAGCCTCGCCCTGAGCGGCTGCGGCGACGCCCGCAAGGCGCTCGGCTTCGAGAAGGCGCCGCCGGACGAGTTCAGGATCGTCAGCCGCGCGCCGCTCTCGCTGCCGCCGGACTACGCGCTGCGCCCGCCGCAACCCGGTGCCGCCCGGCCGCAGGAACAGACATCGCCGCAGCAGGCGCGGCAAGCCCTGCTTGGCGCGGGTGGCGCGCCGGTGCGACCGGCAGCCCCCGAGGGCGCCAGCCCCGGCGAAGCGGCACTGCTGGCCAAGGTTGGAACGCCGCGCACCGACCCGCGCATCCGCGAGCTGGTCGATCGCGAGTCGACCGCGCTCGCCGAGGCTGATCGCACCTTCTTCGATCGGCTCGTTTTCTGGCAGAAGCCGCCCGAACCGGGCACGGTCGTCGATCCGCAGCGCGAAGCGCAGCGGCTGCGCGAAAACCAGGCGCTCGGCCGCGCTGCCACCGAGGGCGAAACGCCGACCATCCGTCGGCGCAGGAAGGGCGCGTTGGAAGGCATCTTTTAGCGCCGCGTCCTTCGTCGCGAAGCCGGCTATAATGCCCCTCGCCCCGCCGGGGACGAGTTCAATCGGCTTTTCATAGTTTTGCCGCAAAGTTTCCGCCCCATCTGACAGCCCTTACGCGCAGGAGCCCGCATGGCGCCCCGTCCGAGCCGGCTTTTCTCCCGTCTGGTCCTGGCAACCACCCTGTTCCTCGGCGTCACGCTGCAGAAGCCGGCCGCGGCACAGGTCTTCAATCCGGAAACCTTCACGCTTGCCAACGGGCTGCAGGTGGTGGTGATCGCCAATCATCGCTCGCCGATCGTCACGCACATGGTCTGGTATAAGACCGGCGCTGCCGACGAAGCCCCGGGCAAGTCCGGCATCGCCCACTTCCTCGAGCATCTGATGTTCCGCGGCACGCGCGAGATCCCGCCAGGGGAGTTCTCAAAGATCGTCGCGCGCAACGGCGGACGCGACAACGCGTTCACCAGCTATGACTACACCGGCTATTTCCAGAACGTATCGCGCGATCGGCTTGAGTTGGTGATGAAGATGGAAGCCGATCGCATGGCCGGTCTCGCTCTTACCGACGCGGTCGTCGACCCCGAGCGCGACGTGATCCTTGAGGAGCGCCGCCAGGTCGTCGAGAACCGGCCGGGCTCGCTGCTGCGCGAGCAGATGGGCGCGGCGATGTTTCTCAACCATCCTTACGGGCGGCCGGTGATCGGC